>JAITXK010000009.1 GCA_031284765.1 Candidatus Symbiothrix sp. | reverse complement strand
ATTTGTTTATATCAAAATAAAGCATACCTTTGTACTCGAAATCGCGGGGTGGAGCAGTTGGTAGCTCGCCAGGCTCATAACCTGGAGGTCGTCGGTTCGAGTCCGGCCCCCGCAACAACAAAAAAAGAATCGCTGAAAAGCGGTTCTTTTTTTGTATCTACTTCCCATTCCGGATAGTAAGAAATACCTCACGCCCAATCCTCCTCAAACCGGTAACGGACAAACAACTCAATAGCCTGATATTCAGCCATACCCAATTTATCGTAAGTCACCGCCGTGTTGTTGTTGCGGTCTTCGGCACGTTTCCAGAACTCGCGCGGGTCGGTTCCCGGGAACAACGGCAGGTCTTTTTGCGATTGATGTTTAAAGATAGCCAAGCGTTTGATGCGGCTTTCTTCCGGACTCAAGGGAACGGCCATGTCCACTTCGGCAATGTCCCACTCCTGCCATGCGCCGCGGTAGAGCCACATGCGACAATCTTTCAACCATGCTTCATGCTGCAATTGTTTCAACGCTTCCAAGATGGCGATGAAAGCCACGCGATGCGTTCCGTGCGGGTCGGACAAATCGCCGGCGGCAAAGATTTGATGTGGTTTTACTTTCTGCAACAGTTTCACGATGATGTCGATGTCTTCCTGTCCGATGTTCTTCTTTTTTACCGTACCTGTTTCGTAGAACGGCAAGTTCAAAAAATGTGCACGGTCTTCGGGAATGCCCAAGTAACGGCAGGCCGCCTTGGCCTCTCCGCGACGGATGGCGCCCTTACATTCGGAGATGGAACGCAAATCGACTTGTCCCGCTTTTTTCGTCAGAAAGAACTTCAATGCTTCATGATAGCTGGCATCAGCCTTGGCTTTATCCAAGCCGTAGATGTCGGCGGCTTCGCGGATAAAGTCCAGAAAACGCACCACTTCGTCGTCGAAAACGGCAATGTTGCCCGATGTTTCGTAGGCCACGTGCACCTCGTGCCCGTGTTCGGAAAGGCGAGCCAAGGTTCCACCCATCGAAATAACGTCGTCGTCGGGGTGGGGACTGAATACAACGACCCGCTTGGGGAAGGGATTGGCGCGCTCGGGGCGCGTAGTATCGTCGGCATTGGGTTTGCCGCCCGGCCAGCCGGTAATTGTATGCTGCAAATCGTTGAATACTTTGATGTTGATTTTGTTGGCATGGCCGTGTTGCGAAATCAAATCACCCATACCGTTGTCGTTGTAATCGCGTTCAGTCAGTTTCAGGATGGGTTTTTCCAAGCGGGCGCACAACCAGAAGACGGCGCGGCGAATCATTTTATCGCTCCATTTGACCGTTCCCGTCACCCACGGTGTTTTGATGCGGGTCAGCTCGGCGGCTGAGGCTGAGTCCAAAATGACCTGTACCCTGCTATGCTTTTGCAGAACGGAAGCCGGAGTCATTTCCGTCACTTCGCCTTCGACTACTTTCTTAATGATGCGGGCTTTGCCTTCGCCCCAAGCCATGAGGATGACACGCTTGGCCTGCATGATGGTTTTCAAACCCATGGTGATGCAATAGTTCGGTACGTTCTCTTCACCGAAAAAGTTGCTGGCGGCGCCCATACGAGTACTGTAGTCCATGGTAATCAGGCGGGTTTCGGAGTTGAAAGACGAACCCGGCTCGTTGGCTCCGATTTGTCCGCGACTGTCCAAGCCTAACAGTTGCAAGTCGATACCGCCAATGGACTGCAACGTTTCTTCGTATTGCTGACAAAAAATAGCCACTTCATTTTTGTTGAGATTACCTTGAATCAAATGAATGTTTTCGGGCTGAATATCCACCTCGTTGAATAAATATTCATACAGGAAGCGGTGACGGCTTTGCAGTTCATCCGGGTCTAACGGATAGTATTCGTCAATATTGAATACAATAACGTTTTTGAAACTGAGATTTTCTTTTTTGTGCATTTCTACCAATTTATTGTAGAAACCCACAGCGCTGGAGCCTCCCATCAGGCCTAAAACGCATTTTTCTCCGTTGGCTTCTTTTTCCCGAATCAGTTTGGCAACTTGTTTGGCTATCAGTTCGGAAGCCGTTTCCACCTCGTTGAAGATGGAAACCGGTAATTTTTCGTACCTTTTTTCAAAAGTGTCCATGTATTTTTATTTAGATTGTTGTTTGATATATGCTTTTGAGTAGCGGATGTCCATCACGTCGTAATGCTTCAATAAAGAAGTGAGGCGTTGGGTGAAATCCGCATAATTTTTCCGCGATTGCGGTAGCCAAGCGATTTCGGACAAGGCCAAAACGCGGGGGAAAATCATGTATTCGCGGTGCTTGGGATTGTTCATGTATTCCGTCCACACATTGCCTTGCACGCCGAGTATGTGTTTGGCCTCGGCCTGCTTCAAGGAATCGGGAGTTGGATTGTAACCATAGACGGTTTGCAAAGGAAGAAAGCCGCCGATGGCAATCGGTTCGCCAGGCTCTTTCGATTGAAAATGGTCTAAGTAGAGGTGCGAATTGGGGGTCATAATCACATCGTGATTTAGGCGGGCGGCGGCGATTCCGCCTTTTTCTCCCCGCCATGACATGATGATGGCATCGTTGCCTTTTTTCAATAATCCGCCTTCCAGAATTTCGTCCCACCCAATTATCCGTTTGCCTTTGCCTTGCAGGTATTTAGCGATGCGGGCAACCACGTAGGCCTGCAATTCGTGTTCGTCTTTCAAGCCTTCGGTGTGCATGCGTTCCTGACAGGCATTGCAGCGCGACCAGCGCAGTTTGGGACATTCGTCGCCACCGATATGTATATATGAATAAGGGAATAAGCCGGCCACTTCGGCCAAAACATTTTCCAGAAATTGCATGGTTTCCTCGCGGGTGCAATACACATCGTTGAAAACGCCCCACAATCCTTCCACTTCAAACGGGCCTCCTGAGCAGGAATATTGCGGATAGGCGGCCAATGCGGCAACGGCATGCCCTGGCAATTCTATTTCAGGCATAACGTTGATAAAGCGCCTTTGTGCATACGCGATGACCTCCTTAATCTCGTCTTGGGTGTAGAAACCTCCCACAATCGAATCGTTCCAACGGCGATTGGTGGTCGTGTAGTTTCCGATAAGCGTGCGGTTTCGGAAACCGCCCGTCTGCGTCAGTTTGGGATACTTTTTGATTTCAATGCGCCAGCCCTGGTCATCGGTCAGATGCCAATGAAAGGTGTTTAATTTCAGAAAAGCCATCTGGTCGATGTAGCGCATCACTTCTTCTTTGGAAGAAAAATGACGAGCAACATCCAACAACAACCCACGGTAGGCGTAACGGGGAGTGTCGTCAATTTTGCAGCACGGAACACTCCATTGGATGTTGGTTTGCAAGGAGTTACTTTCTATCTCCGCCGGCAATAATTGGCGAAGGGTTTGCGAAGCGTAGAAAAACCCAACGGATTCGCGCGCTTCAACCGTAATACTATTTTTGTCGATGGTTAATTTATAGCTTTCTTTTTTAGGCAAATGCTTATTCATTTTAAAAACAATTGCATTGGAAGACTGTAAATTATTGATCGCTAATTTTATGCCTGCCGCGGTTTTGAGTTGTTCTTTTAGAATAAAAAACGTATTTGTAACTCTTACATCTACGTTTTTATCCACAAACAAACTGGTATTTGCATTGAAAGAAAACTGTCCGGCAGCCGGTTTTAGCGATTGAGGCAAGGGAATTAAGTTGTATTCATTTCTTTGTCCGAACACTGTTCCGGCATAAAATGCGATACAAACAAGCAGTAAAAATTTACTGAATAATTTGGCCGCCCTCCGACCCCTTCCTAAGGAGGGGGAGAGGAGGTTCAACATCTTTTCCTTAAATGAATGTTTCATGTGATGTATTTTTTAAAAAAGGAGTGTTTGATAATTTAAATGATCTTTTTCAATGTCTTTGAAGTAGCGGTAGGTGCCAACGCGCAGTTCTTCGCAAGCGGCTTCGTCGCACACGATGATGCTTTTGGGGTGTTGTTGCAAAGCGGTGATGGTCCATTTTTGGCTGATTGCGCCTTCCACGCCTTGCGCCAATGCCTGCGCTTTATTGTGTCCGTTGACCAGAATCAACACTTCTTTTGAACTCATTACCGTTCCCACCCCTACGGTCAAAGCGGTTTTGGGAACTGCATGGGCATCGTTATTAAAGAAGCGTGCATTCATAAGAATAGTGTCCGTGGTCAGCGTTTTGATGCGGGTGCGCGATGCCAGAGAAGAACCCGGTTCGTTGAATGCGATATGGCCATCAGCGCCAACGCCACCAAGAAACAGGTCAATACCACCTGCCTGCTGTATGGCCGCTTCGTATCGAGAACATTCGGCTTCCAAATCTTTGGCGTTTCCATTTAATATGTGAACGTTTTT
>JAITXK010000091.1 GCA_031284765.1 Candidatus Symbiothrix sp. | reverse complement strand
GAATTAGCTGCTTTATCATTCAATGGCAATAAAATTATAACCACTTCGGGTGGCGGCGCTTTGGTTGCCAAAGACGAAGACTGCATTCAGAAAGCCCGTTTTTTGGCTACACAGGCACGGGATGCCGCTCCCCACTATCAACATTCCCAAATCGGGTACAACTACCGGATGAGTAATGTGGTTGCCGGTATCGGTCGCGGGCAGATGATGGTTTTGCCTGAACGAGTGTTGCAACGCCGGAAGAATAACCAATTCTACCGCAATCAATTATCTGATATAGAAGGTATCAGCTTTCAGACGGAACCGAACGATGATTTTTACTCCAACTATTGGCTGACATCCATCCTCATAGATCCTGAAAAGACGAATGGCATCACCCGCGAGGACTTGCGTTTAGCCTTGGAAGAGGCCAATATCGAATCGCGCCCCTTGTGGAAACCGATGCATCTGCAACCTGTTTTCAAAGATTGTCCTTACTATGGCGATGGTACAAGCGAGGCTTTATTCGAGCAAGGATTATGTCTGCCTTCCAGTTCGATATTGACGGAAGAGGATTTAAATAGAGTAGTTGCAGTTATTCATAAAACGATAAATTAACTTCTGCAAAATTTTGATTGTTTATCAAAAACCACTACCTTTGCCCCCTCTTCAGCCCGGGTGGTGAAATTGGTAGACACGCTACTTTGAGGGGGTAGTGCCGGTTTTCGGCGTGTGGGTTCAAATCCCGTCCCGGGCACTTTTAAACCCCCGTTGCCGCATCGCCTCAAAAGTAATAATCGCCGTAGATACCGACACATTCAACGAATCAATAACCCCGCGCATGGGAATTTTAATGCGTTTATCAGCATTCTTCAACCAAAAATCGGTTAAGCCATCGGCTTCCGTTCCCATAATGATGGCGGAAGCTGCGGTAAAATCCGTCTGCTGATACCATTCCGCCGCAGTCAGTTCCGCCGCAAACGTTTGGATTTGTTTTTGCTTCAAAAAATCCTGCACTTCCTGATTGAATCCAATAGCCACAGGCACCGTAAACACACAACCCACACCGGAACGGATCACATTTGGATTGTAAATATCGGTCAGCGGGTCGCAAACGATCACTGCATCGGCTTTAGCTGCATCGGCCGTACGCAGGATGGCTCCAAGATTGCCCGGTTTTTCTACCGCTTCCAACACAATGACAAATGGATTTTCCGGCAAGTGCAAATCCGCTAATGTGTGCTTTTTCGGCTTTGCCAAAGCGATAATGCCATCGGAATTTTCCCGGTAAGCAATCTTTTGGAAAACCGTTTCGGCAACTTCGTACAGAATGGAGGCGGGAATGGCCTTCAAGACTTCGGGATAATCGGTTTTCTCAAAAATTTCAGGACAAAGAAATACCGAATCGAAAGTGTATTGTCCGGCAATCGCCAAACTCATTTCCCTTGCTCCTTCAATAACAAAAAGCCCTTGTTCTTTGCGTTCGCGGGCTTTCGTACTCAGTTTCTCAATGTTTTTAATTCGGGGATTATTCGGACTGCTGATTGTCTCCATGGTTCTTTTTCTTTTCTTCGTAGTCGCGAATGAAGATGACATACGTTTGCAAAATGGCTGAAACCAACAGGCAGACCACCCATTCGTTCATCTTTTTATACAGCAACCAAGCGGAAACAGGCAACATGAGGGCGGCAATCGCTCGTTGTATGTTTAAGCGTTTCAATCGAAAATTATCACCTTTGTAAGGATTGGCTAAAAATAGCGTCGCTAAGCCCAAAGATGCAAAAGCATAGATATAAGGAGTGAACGACCATCCGTTTATGTGCAAAACAGCGGACAGCAAAAGCAGGGCGCTAAAGAAATAAAAAAGGTAATCTTTGACTTTGGAATTCATGTTATTCTTTGATAAGGAATAATTCCTCGTTGGGTTTGACCATGTTGTATTGTTCGCGGGCTAATTTTTCCAAACTTTCATTATCGCTGTGCAAAGCCTCTAATTTCCGGGTATTCTCTTCTTTTTGTTGATTATAATATTGAATTTTCTTTTCCAATTGGCGAATTTGACTGTCGTAGTCAATGCGTTTAAAGATACTGCCATCGCCCACAATGAAAGTAAAAAAAACAAAAATCATCACGGTAATCCAATACTTATTCAGTTGACCGCGTAGAGAATTCCAAAGTTCTTGTGTTCGTTTCATAAAAAATCAATTTTGACAAAAGTACTGAATAATTTTGAACTTTTGAATAATTTGGATCCGAAATTAACCCGACAATAACTATTTTTGTTTTGTAGTTATACATAAAAACACTACTTTTGCAAACTAATTTTTAAATGTTATGAGTGAAAAGACAAGATACACAGATGTCGAATTGGAAGAATTCCGCGGCATTATATTAGACAAATTGGAGGCAGCGAGACGCGATTATGACTTGTTGAAAGCCACCTTGATGAATACCGATGGCAACGATGTAACCGATACATCTCCCACATTCAAGGTTTTGGAGGAAGGCGCAGCTACCTTATCGAAAGAGGAAGCCGGCCGTTTGGCGCAACGTCAAATGAAATTTATCCAAAGTTTGCAAGCGGCTTTGGTTCGTATCGAAAACAAAACCTACGGTATTTGCCGTGAAACAGGAAAATTGATTCCTGCCGAAAGACTGCGCGTAGTCCCTCATGCAACTTTGAGTATCGAAGCCAAACAAAATCAAGGTAAATGAAATTATCCAAAGGCTCTTGGGCGATTTTAATTATTGTGTTGGTTTTATTGTTAGACCAATTGCTTAAAATTTGGATCAAAACCCACATGCTGATTGGCGAAGACATCTGGTTTACCTCGTGGTTTTCACTCCGCTTTGTTGAGAACAACGGCATGGCGATGGGCATTGAAGTGATTGGAAAACTGTTTTTATCCATTTTCCGGATTGTTGCTTCGTTTGCCATCATTTATTATCTCTATCTGCTGGTGAAGAATAATTTCAAACTCGGCTATATTATTTGTGTTTCGATGATTTTTGCAGGAGCGTTCGGCAACATCATCGACAGTATTTTTTATGGTATTATCTTTAGCGAAAGTACGCCTTACACGCTTGCAACGCTATTTCCTCCCGAAGGCGGATACGGCGATTGGTTGCGCGGAAGAGTGGTAGATATGTTCTATTTTCCGCTGTTCGAATCTCACTGGCCCTCCTGGCTGCCGTGGATAGGCGGGGACGAATTTGTGTTTTTTCGTTATATTTTTAATTTGGCCGATGCGTTTATCAGTGTAGGCATCGCCATTTTACTTCTTTTTTACCGGAACACTTTTTCCGAAAGTTTCGAAAGCATAAAAAAGAAATGAGTGATCGAGTCGAAAGTAAACAACGAATGCAACAAGTAAACGAGAATACGAAGCGGCAATACCCTTCCTCCCATTTACTGGTTTACTTTTTACTTGCCAACTCATTGTTTGCCTGTACCAATCGTCCGAATAACGTTTTGTCGGATCAGAAGATGGAAAATGTGCTGTTTGATTTGTATCTTGCCGAAACGGCCATCCATGAAAATCGTTCTTTTTCCCTTTCCGATTCGTTGACCCGGCAGGAATTACTGCAATCGATCTTCAAAAAGCACAAAATTTCGGAACAAAAATTGGATACTTCGTTGGTCTGGTACAATGCCCATTTGGATAAATACATCAAAATTAACGAGAATTTGTCCAAACGTTACGGGCTGTTACTTACGGATTTGGAAGCCGAAAAAGAACGTATCCGGATTGCTTCAACGATTATTGATACAAGTTATTTTTACCGTTCGCCGTCTTTTTGGCTTCAATCGCAAGGACGAGATCAGATCCATGCTTTTGTAAACCATACCGATACGGTGCAAATGAATCGCTCCAAACAATATTACGTTCAACTGACGATGTGGGGCATGAAAGATTCCATGCAATCGGTACTGACCTTGTGCGTGCAATGCAACGATACGAATTTTATTCACCGGGATACAATTGCAAAAAACGGTTTGTTTGAAAAACAATATTCTTTTTATGGCAACCATCAAGTGCAAGCCATTTATGGCAATCTGCATGTATCGGATACAGTTCGACAGCCTTTGCTGATTAGTGATTTTGCCGTTTATCAGAAAATAACTACGATTTTGCCCCCCAATTTGACTGTCAATGAAAACATACAACGAAAATGATATACTAACCGACTTGCGCAGCAATGACCCGCAAACGCAACACAAAGCCTTTGAACAAATCGTTCGTTTCTACAGCGAAAAATTGTACTGGCAAATTCGCAAAATGGTGCTTTCGCACGATGACGCCAACGATATTTTGCAAAATGCGTTCATCAAGGCATGGATGAGTATTGAACTTTTTCGCGGTGAGGCCAAACTCTCCACGTGGCTCTATAAAATCGCCATCAACGAAAGCATTACTTTTTTGAATAAGCAGCGTGCCCATTTACATTTTTCGATGGATGATGAAGAGGCGCATCTGATTGGCAAATTGGAAACAGACGACTATTTCGATGGTGATGCCGCCCAGATGAAACTGCAAAAAGCCATTCTGACTTTGCCCGAAAAACAACGCCTCGTATTCAATTTGCGCTATTTCGATGAGATGCCTTACGAAGACATGTCATCGGTGTTGAGCACTTCGGTGGGGGCTTTGAAAGCCTCGTATCATCATGCTACAAAAAAAATAGAAGATTATTTAAGTCGCGATTAAACTTTTGAATGCTGTGTTAGTCTTATCTCTTAGAGGATAAAAAAATCGATTATGAGTAAAAAAGCAAATCCATTCGATGAAATTGGCAATGTCCATCCTTTCAAAGTGCCGGAAGACTATTTTGAAGGTTTGACCGATCAAATCATGTCGCAATTGCCCGAGCGCACCAGCGACTCCCAAAAAGTCCTCTCCCTCTGGGATCGTGTAAAACCGTGGACGTACATGGCAGCTATGTTTGCCGGCATCGCGCTCATGGTGAATCTGTTTACCCGCGTGGCAAAGCCTTCGCAAGATAATTCTACCATACATCTGTCGTCGGTGGCGGAAATGGAAGATTTTTATCAATATTACGAGGAACAAGTTGCCGGAAATATGTATCACGAATCCGTTTATTTAGATTTTGATTAATTCATTAAAAAAAATTACACAATGAAAACAAAAGTATTAGTAGTCCTGTTATGGGGTTTGAGTGTGAGTAGTGGCTTGTTTGCCCAGCAACAAACCGAAGAACAAAGAAGAGCGCGATTTGAAAAATTTCAGGCGGAAAGAGTGGATTTCATCACCAAAGCCGTCGGCTTGACCGATGAAGAAGGTTCTGCTTTTTGGCAGATAGTCAATGATTTGCAAACACAGAAATTTGAACTGAACAAACCCTTGCGCGAAGAATTGCGTAAAATTCGCGAAGCCAAACGGAAAAACGCAACGGTTTCGGAAGCCCAATACAAAAAAGTCATCGAATTGAAAAACTCCATTCGCATCAAAGAAGCGCAATTAGACCAAGAATATTCGACCAAGTTGTTGAAAGTGGTTTCTGCCGAAAAAGTGTTTTTGTATCAAAATGCCGAGCAGGAATTCGGACAAAAAGCATTGGAGAGCAGACGGGGCCGTAATACACAAAGTTCATTGCATAATCGTCCGCAAAAGACCGAAAAGTCGGCGGATGCGCGGAGAACGCCTCGCAGAAATCATACAAAAGTATAAATGATAACTATAATTAGCGAAGTATAGACATCTACCGATGACCTTGAAACACCTTCAACCCAATCATCACCAGCAAAGCATTAATAATTAACAGCTCATACCCGAACTGATACTGCACCGCAGCCTGCAAAATCCTATTACAAAGCCAACAAATGATGGGCGAGGCCACGCAAATATACGGCACAACTTTATCGTTGATTTTCTGTTTGAAAAAGATGCCCGCAGCAAATAGTCCCAGCAAAGGGCCGTAGGTGTAGGACGCAACCGTATAAATGGCATCAATGACGCTGCTGTTGTTGATGGCCTTGAAAATCAACATAATCAAAATAAAGGCGATTGAAATGCCGAAATGAACGCCCAAACGGGTTTTTCTCGCTTGCGGTTCTTTTTGCCGGTCGATATGCAGCAGGTCCACACAGATGGAGGTGGTCAGTCCCGTCAGAGCCGAATCGGCGCTCGCAAAGGTGACGGCGATGATGCCGATGGTGAAGAAAATCACTGCCGGAATGCCGAAATAACCGCCCGTGACCAAAGCGGGTACCATATCATCGGCCAAAGCGGGCAGGACAATGTGATGGATGGATGCAAAATGTACCAACAGAATACCGAGGCAAAGAAACAGAAAATTGACCGGAATAAAGAAAAGACTGTAGGTGCAAATGTTTTTCTGCGCCTCTTTCAGATTTTTGCAGGAAAGGTTTTTCTGCATCATTTCCTGGTCAATGCCGGTCATGGCAATCGTTACGAAGCATCCGCTAAGAAGTTGCTTGAAGAAGTTTTGCCTGCTCTGCCAATCGTCAAAAACAAACAGTTGGCTGTGCGGACTGTCTTTTATCACATTTGCCATTCCCCAGGCATCCAGATGCAAGCCTTTAGCCACTTGCCAAAGGATGATGAGTAAAGCCGCTATCAAAAAGAAGGTTTGTAACAAATCGGTCCAGACAATGGTTCTGACGCCGCTTTTATGGGTATAAAGCCAAATCATCAGTAAAAACACGCTCGCGGTGACGACAAATGGTACATGCCACGCATCAAAAACGCAGGTTTGCAGGATGAGTACCGCTACATACAGCCGTGCCGCCGCAATGATGGTGCGCGAAAGCAGGAAAAAGCCCGCTCCGGTCTTGTAGGCTCTCTTGCCGATGCGTTTGTCCAGATAGGTGTAAATCGAAGTTACATTCAATTTATAGTACAACGGCAGCAGCACGAAAGCAATGACGGCATAGCCCAATAAAAATCCGAAAACCATTTGCATATACGTCATGCCGGAAGTGCGCACCATGCCCGGCACCGAAACGAAAGTGACACCCGAAAGCGATGAACCAATCATTCCGAAAGCCACGATGTACCAGGGCGATTGGCGGTTGCCCAAAAAGAATGCCTCGTTGCCGGAATGTTTCTTCCCGATGCGGTGGGAGATAAGGAGCAAGGCTCCGAAATAGAGTAGAATGATGAGTAGGATGAGGGTGCCGTTCATATAAAAAGCGTATTAAAATGCGAGGTGTAAATCAATCTTGATGCCCCACTTTCCGGTATGCGGTTGGTCTAAATAGGTCAATCGACGGAAATAATCCACCCGTATCATTTTAAAAATATTATCCAGACCGATGCTTGCCTCCAGATAGGGTCTTGCATCGAAAAGCCGTGTTTCATGGGGAAATGGAAACAATCCTGCCGGATGAATCGCAGGATTGTTCTTATCCGACAAATGGCCGGCAATGGCGTTGACGGTGATAATTTCGTGCATGTTCAAATAGTGAATCAGTGGGATTCGGTTCAATAGTAGCCCCTTCAGATTGCAAGTAGCAAATGCGGAAAGGGATTCATCGGCCGTAAATTCCAAAGCACGCATCATCATAAACGTTTCCTGTTCAATGAAGATGGAAGGATTGGCATCGGGCAATATCAGGAGGGGAAAAGGCGCTTTGTTCCAGACTTTGCCGGCTTTGCCGGTTATCTCCAAGTAGGCGGGAGAGGCGAATTGAAGACGTTTGGTTGCACTTAATTCCGAATAATGGGCGGCGAAATCGCTGTTCAGTATATTCTTGAACCCCTGTTGATGGGAAATGGTGAATGTCCATTGCTTCGGCGGCGTCCACCGGAATTGCAGTCCCGCAGATGCAGTAGTGAAACGATTGTAATGCAAGATACCCGCCGCTTGATTGTTCTTGTGTTGCAGTTGTGCCGCGAGCGCAAAGCGCTTGTCCCATTCTTTGATGTAGCGCAATTCGGTTTTCCGGATATACTGCATTTTGGCTCCCGCGGCGCCAGTCTGAAAAGAACTTTTCAGTTCTTTTAAAGGTGAGTTTCCCTCCGGAGAACCCGCATCGTATTGGTAGATGAAAGACAAATAATGGTACGGATGTTCCTGTAAAGTCCGTTTTTTAGGCGTAAAACTGTAGGTCAAGGAAGTTTGATATTTCCATTTCCGGTCTTTCAAGCCGTAGGCGGCATAGCCCTCGATAAATCCGTTCGGATGAAGATGGGCGGTAGTGGTTCCTCCTGCACGCAATCGCAAACCTTCCAACTGATTCAAACTCAGGGAAGAGAGCAGCGGGCCTATATCAAAGAAACTTTTGGTACTGTCCCACGCCGTCGGAAGATAGCCCGAATGAAGGGCGTCGGTTACCATTTCCAAGGAGCGGACGAAGAGAGGTTTGTTCATTTCTGCAATCAACGCCAGTAATTCAGCTTCTTTTTCAGCCGTTATAGGATGCCACACCGTCGTGTCGGGTGGCAGATGGATTACTTGTGCATGCATTGTTTGCCAACCCATGCCCGCTTGTAAGAGGAGGAAGACTGTAAGAAGGTATGCGTAAATGTTGGGCATTTTGTTATGATGTACGATTGAACTGCAAAGTTAGTATTTCCTTTTAGAAAATAAACCCACTATTTGATATTAATAACTTTTAGAAAATATGAAAAGATTTTCATTGAGCCATGATATACTTTTTTTTACTACTTTTGTTCCCACAAACAAACATCCCGAATTTCGTAAATGTATAATTCAAAATCAGCATGATTCTATTCTTTCAAACACCCACTCCGTCCATTTTGGCAGTGCAAGCCAGGAACCCATTAAACAACGAAGACATCAACAAGCTAATCTGGCTTTTCAATGATGCTAAATTGTTGAATGAAGAAACGATAAAATCATTCCTCGTCGGCCCGCGCCGGGAAATGATTACGCCGTGGAGTACCAATGCCGTGGAAATTACCCAAATCATGGACATTCAAGGCATCGCCCGTATCGAGGAATTTCAGATAGTTGCAGATAAAAACGCGGCTTTCGACCCCATGCTTCAAAAAGTGTATGACGGTATCGGTCAGGATGTTTTTACCATCCATAAACAACCCGAAAAAATCATTTCCATTGATGATATTGCCGCCTACAACCGACAGGAAGGACTGGCATTGAGTGCAGAAGAAATTGATTACCTCAACAGCATAAGCGAACGATTGGGTCGCAAACTGACCGACAGCGAAGTCTTTGGCTTCTCGCAAGTCAATTCGGAACACTGCCGCCACAAGATTTTCAACGGATTGTTTGTGATTGACGGTGTGGAAAAAGAATCGTCTTTGTTTCAATTGATTAAGAAAACGTCGCAAATCAATCCCAATCAATTGGTATCGGCGTATAAAGACAATGTCGCCTTCAATCAAGGCCCTGTAGTGGAACAATTTGCTCCCTCAAGCGGTGATAAACCCGATTTCTTTGAAATCAAACCCATCGAAACCGTTATTTCGCTCAAAGCGGAAACGCATAACTTCCCGACCACGGTTGAGCCTTTCAACGGAGCAGCAACCGGCAGCGGGGGCGAAATCCGCGACCGCTTAGGCGGCGGAAAAGCCTCGTTACCCATTGCGGGAACGGCTGTGTATATGACTTCTTCCCCTACTCCTCCCCCTCCTTGGGAGGGAGTCGGGGGGAGGCCCTGGCTCTACCAAACGCCCGAACAAATCCTGATTAAAGCCTCGAACGGTGCATCCGACTTCGGAAACAAATTCGGTCAACCACTCATTTGCGGCTCGGTACTGACATTCGAACACGAAGAAAACAACAAGCAATACGGCTACGACAAAGTGATTATGCTTGCCGGCGGTGTGGGCTTCGCCAAAAAAGAAGATGCTTTGAAGGGAACCGTCGAAGCAGGCGAAAAGGTCGTTATTTTGGGTGGTGATAATTACCGCATCGGCATGGGCGGAGGCGCTGTGTCGTCGGTCGATACCGGCGAATTTGCCAGTGGTATTGAGTTGAATGCTGTGCAACGCGCCAACCCCGAAATGCAGAAACGGGTTGCAAACGTGATTCGTTCTTTGGCGGAGTCCGATACCAACCCCATTGTGTCGATTCACGACCACGGCGCTGGTGGACACTTGAACTGCCTTTCCGAATTGGTGGAAACCACGGGCGGAAAAATCGAAATGAATCAACTGCCGGTCGGCGACCCCACCCTTTCCGCCAAAGAAATCATCGGTAACGAAAGTCAGGAACGCATGGGTTTGGTGATGAAACAAAAAGACCTTGACCGTGTGCAACAAATCGCCGAACGCGAACGCGCTCCGATGTACGTCGTCGGCGAAACGACAGGCGATATGCAATTTGTATTTGAACAGGCGGACGGACAACGTCCGATTGATATGCAACTGAGCGATTTCTTCGGGAAACCGCCTCGCACCGTGATGAACGACCACTCGATTCGGGAAACGTTCCATGCACCGCAATACGATGCCAACAACGTTTTACAATATCTGAATAATGTCCTCCAACTGGAAGCCGTAGCTTGCAAGGATTGGCTGACCAACAAAGTGGACCGTTCCGTAACGGGAAAAGTTGCCCACCAACAATGTCAAGGCGAAATACAATTGCCGTTGAGCGATTTGGGCGCCGTGGCTTTGGATTATCGCGGGAAGGCGGGAATTGCCACTTCTATCGGCCATGCCCCGCAAGTGGCGATGGTAGATGCGGCTGCGGGTTCGGTCATAGCAATTGCCGAATCGTTGACCAACATTGTTTTTGCTCCTTTGAAAGAGAAGTTGAGCAGTGTGTCGCTGAGCGCGAACTGGATGTGGCCCTGCCGGAATGCGGGCGAAGATGCGCGTTTGTACGAAGCAGTGGAGGCTTGCTCTCAATTTGCCTGCGACTTGGGCATCAACATTCCCACGGGGAAAGATTCTTTGTCGATGACGCAAAAGTACGGCGACAAGAAGGTGTTTGCTCCCGGAACGGTGATTATTTCTGCGGGTGCGGAAGTGTCCGATATCCGGAAAATTGTTTCGCCTGTTGTAGTAAATAATCCCGATACTGCATTATATTATATAGACTTCTCGAAAGATACGCTCAAACTCGGCGGTTCGGCGCTTGCTCAATCGCTTCATGCGGTGGGGGATGCGGTGCCGACAGTGACCGATGCGGCCTATTTCAAGACGGCTTTCAATACCGTTCAACAGTTGATTGAAGACCGTTTGATTTTGGCTGGGCATGACATTTCTGCCGGTGGTTTGATTACCACATTGTTGGAAATGTGCTTCGCAAACGTCAACGGTGGCTTGCAGATTGACTTGAAGGGTATCAACGAAACGGATATCGTGAAGCTATTATTTAGCGAAAATCCGGCCATCATTATTCAGGTAGCCGACAAACGGGCGGTTGAAAAGCAATTGTCCGCTAATAATCTCCGTTTTGCAGCAATCGGGCATCCCATTAGCGAGCGGAAAATCACAATAGCAGGTTGGGAAGAAGCCTTGGATATTGATACCTTGCGGGATAGCTGGTATTACCCGTCCTATCAATTGGACAGGAAACAATCGGGCGAAACATGCGCGAAAGCACGGTTTGAAAATTACAAGCAGCAGGCTTTGCAGTTACAGTTTCCATCGTCATTTCAAGGGATATTGAAAAATTTTCCGGCCACACTCGACATGACCCGCAAAGACAGAACAGTCAAAGCCGCAATTATCCGCGAGAAAGGCACTAACGGCGAACGCGAAATGGCTTATGCCTTATATCTTGCGGGATTTGATGTGAAAGATGTACACATGACCGACTTGGCTTCGGGTCGCGAAACCTTGGAAGACGTGAACATGATTGTGTTCTGCGGTGGGTTTTCCAATTCCGATGTCTTGGGTTCGGCGAAAGGTTGGGCGGGTGCGTTCCGTTACAATGAAAAATCGCGCGAAGCCTTGACCAAGTTCTATGCACGTCCGGATACCTTGAGTTTAGGCATCTGCAACGGCTGTCAATTGATGGTCGAACTGAATCTGATTTATCCCGAGCACAAAGAACGTCCGGTGATGTTGCACAACGACTCGCACAAGTTTGAATCGGAGTTTGTGTCGGTGTCTATACCTGACAATCATTCTGTCATGTTCGGCAGTCTTTCAGGCGCTAAATTAGGCATTTGGGTGGCGCATGGAGAAGGCAAATTCCATTTGCCTGCCAAAGCAGATGATTATCACTTCGTGGCCAACTATGTTTACGATGCGTATCCCGCCAATCCGAACGGTTCGGATTATTCCACGGCAGGTATTTGTTCGCACGACGGGCGCCACGTGGCGATGATGCCACACTTGGAACGGGCGATATTTCCTTGGCAGTGGGCGCATTATCCGCAGGACAGGAAAGAGGATGAACTTAGTCCGTGGTTGGAGGCATTTGTGAATGCGCGGGAATGGGTACAGAAATTTTCCGCTTTTACTTGCAAAATCAAATAAATTGATTACCTTTGCACTCGCTTTTTAAGCACAGGCTGATTCACTAGCTCAGCTGGTAGAGCACATCCCTTTTAAGGATGGGGTCTTGGGTTCGAGCCCCAAGTGGATCACAACTCATGTGCAATAAAAACCCTGTAAAATAAACATTTACAGGGTTTCGTTTTTTCGGGGTTCCAAACGGGGATATCGTTCTTGTGCCAATTTCATGCACATCTGTTTTAGATTCATTACAGGCTTTTGTCAATTCTCCGTGCAAATGAATAACATTGGTACTTCCTGCCCGTTCGTGTAGATTATCCACATTTTGAGTAATATTATCAGGAAAATTTAGCCAACCTTCGATACTTGCTACAATATATTGGGGTCATTTTTCATCCATTCTTTTGTATATTCGACCAGCTAAGGTAAGGATTTCTTTTCATGGATGTAACATCTTGTCAACTCAAAAACGGAGTTTCTAATTGACCTCAAATTTTCGGTATTGCTTGGCTGCATATTTGCTTTTAGGTATAACATCCGATAATCATATAAATTAATAATATAAAAGTTTATTTAATAGATATTCTTTTGAGTAGCGAGGTTGAGCATTCGACGCTTTTTGTGGCGCATCTCCAACCTTTTAAGTATTTTATTTTAAAAAACACTCAAAATTATTTGTAATTATAGAAACTCATTATATATTTGCAACTTGAATTTAGTAAAAAAAACAAATTACGTCTAAATTATTATAAATATAAAAAAGATCACAGTGTTTCCCCCGCTCGGCAGAGGCTCTGCCTGCGTCGTTTTAAAAACAAGTCTCCAGACTTGCAGCCATAAAAAAGAGAAGAAAATGAGTATAATGTTATAGAATATCAGGACATAAAATGATAGCAAATAATGGAGCTATTATTTTTTTAAGGTTTGAGAAAGGCAAGTCCGAAGACTTGCTTTTAAAACGGCGAAGGATGGAGCTTTCGCCGAGCGGGATTGAAAATAAAATCCGATTACGCAAATAAATTACTCATTTCTAAAATATCAATCTTATGAAAAATCT
>JAITXK010000141.1 GCA_031284765.1 Candidatus Symbiothrix sp. | reverse complement strand
GTTATCTTGGAGCCGGGGCAAACGTATCATAGCCAATGCATCTATAAATTTAAGTAAAATAACAGACGCGCTTTATACTAAAGTGCCATCAAGATAGTCTAAAGAACGTGAGTTCGGTATAAGTACTAAAATAACATCTTATATCGAACTCACGTTATGTTACAACGATGTAAACCTATAACAGGAAAGGTCGTTCACTACCGGATATTTCAGGGTTTACCTATTTCCACGCATTTGCTCCCTTTTGTGATTCCGCCTTCGTTGAAAGCATCAATCGTAAAGAAATATGCTTGTTCTGTATTTAAACTGTGTATCGACAACTCAGTTTTATCATATACCATATAATTGAGGTACAATTTATCTTTTCGACTGCCGTAGCGGATGTTATAGCCGGTTGCCCCGTCAACGGGTTTCCATGTTAATTTCACGGTTCGGTGGTCTGCATCCCGTTCGGCGGTAAATGAAGAAACCGCTTGCGGCGTTTCTATATCGCTTTTACCGAAAACGCGGAAATCGGATACGGAAAAGTTGCCGGAATGAACATACACATTTTTTACTCTGAAATACTGTGCTTTGACAGGTTGTTGCAGTTGAATATAATCGTGCGGAGCGTCAATCCTGTTCTGCGATTTGTCAACCAACATTCTCCAGTCTTCGCCATCCGGAGAGGACTCGATAGTATATTGATAGTAAATGTCGTCCGACCTTCCGAAACGCTGTGCACTTTCATCCGCAAAATTGATTTGTAAGGCATATACATCCGAAACATTGCCCAGATCCATTGTAAACCACTCGTTAGCCTTGCCTGTTGCTGCACTCCACCAAGTTCTGATTTCTTCGTCATTGATGTTTGTAGCCTCATTGTTCTGCGTGCGATCCCAAATGTCGCCATACAAATCGAAGGGCGTTTTATATTCGGGCAGGGTAGAAGATACTTCCACTTTTTTCTTGTATGAAAGTAACATCCAACCCGGGAAAATATCTTCGGGAGCATTTATTTTCTTGCCCGGAACAATAAACGGATAATCACCGAAGCCGGTATAAGCGTACATTTCATTGTCCTTATCAAAAAAGACCGGAAATAAAGATAAGCGCCGTTCAAAGGGATGACGGATGGAAATTGTAACGGTAACTATGTGCCAATAATTTCCATACTTATCCTGAAACGTACTGCCATGCCCGGCACCGCAAGCAAATCCTTCGGGTTTATAAGAAAAAGGATTGTGTTGCGCCAGCGTGAATGGTCCCAAAGGTTTATCCGAAACATATACGGCATCGTTATAACTCTTGAGTTCCGTTCCGGGATTCGCATATTGCAAATAGTATTTTCCTGCGTATTTGTTCATCCAAGCCCCTTCTATATGCGGATTGATCTTGAGATTCGGCGTATTGTAGTCGGTTTTTTCTTCCCAACCCAATTGATCTTTATGCGCAATGACAAGCGAAACACCTTCGCTTAATGGTTCAAATGTTTTCGGG
This sequence comes from Candidatus Symbiothrix sp., assembly GCA_031284765.1. Classification (GTDB taxonomy): domain Bacteria; phylum Bacteroidota; class Bacteroidia; order Bacteroidales; family Azobacteroidaceae; genus Azobacteroides. The sequence goes on along the minus strand of JAITXK010000141.1, from coordinate 1,705 downwards.
TCTAATTCATAACCCATGATGGGTCGCGTGTTGCTGCATCCACCGTAATAATACAATCGTCCGTCATCATCCAACCAAAACGCAGGGTCACTGTAAATAACCTTGAAATCGGGATTGGCGATTTCCCATTTTCCTGATTTGGGGTCGGCTGTTTTGACAACCTGACGAACTTGTGAAGCGACTAAATATATGGTATCATTAATTATGACCGTAGACGGAGCGAAAACGCCTACCGGAAAGTTTTCATTCGGAACAATCAAATCCCAATGAATCAAGTCTGTAGAATGAAAATACCCACCGGAATGGGAAACAAAAGCATAGTATTCGTCATGATACAGAATGACGGTCGGGTCGGCTCCTTCGCGATAGGAAGGTCCTTGGGGTTGAAACATATAACTCAGATTCACCGGGTTACAGATTGTTTGAACGTTTGCCGAATCGAACAGCTTTTGTTTTTGCTGAGCGCAATTAGCCATCAGAAACGATAGTCCGACGGCAATAAATGTTTTTATATCTTTTACCATAATCCTGTTGTAATGACTTTAAAAATGTTACAATTCTTATCAGGTAGATTTTGAGGAATTTGTATGTTCAATCCCTGTGGTTTCATCGACCATTTGACAGATTCATTCGCTCGACCGAGTAGGCTTACATTTTTTACTTTCCCGTTGAATAACGCTTTGTTTGCTAATGAAGGAAAATATAAATCACCCGTCGGATTACCGAAAACGTGGATATACATCGTTTTTTTGTCTTTGTTACAAGTGAAACGGTGTACATTAGCATCCCAAGGTGTGGAATTGACACGGCGTTCTTTGAATTTTCCACCTTCTGCGGCGCCGCCTGTTCCGTGAATTTTCCAAGGTTCCGTAGCATAAATCGCTTCCCCGTTGGCATTTAGCCAAGCACCAAATTCTTCTAAAACAGCAAACTGGTCATCGGGAATACTGCCGTCAGGATAAACTGCTACATTTAGCAAAATCGATCCGCGTTTACTGACAATGTCCACTAGCAGTTCTTTCAATGTTCTGGCATCGTGATTCAATTCGGCATTCTCTTCCGTTTTCAAGAACCAATCTTTGTTGAAAGAAGTATCGGTTTGCCAGTATTCGGCAGGCATTCCGTCTGCAATTCCCATTTCAAAATCGAGAATGGTACCTTGCTGTTTGTCTTTTACGGTAACGATGGATTGGATGGATCCATTTTGTTTTAAGCTGTTTTCATACAATTGAATACAAGCATCCATCATGGTATTGGGGATGTGTCCATCGTCGAAATACAGCATATCGGGACGGTAGTTGTTCACCAATTCGATATGTCGTTGCCTGACTTCCGCTTCGAAAGCCGGATAATGTGTGGCGTATAATTGCTGCGGGTCTAAACCGTCCCACCATTTACCTTTCCCTTCTGCTAAGGTCAGCCTGCCGTCGTACTGTTCTCCTTTGCGGGGACCGGCTTTGTCAGCGCCAAAAGCCGGCGCCATGTAACTTTGTGCACGGGCTGTGTGAGCGGTAGCCACCCATTTCAGACCATTGTGGCGAGAAGCTTCGGCAAATTCGCCGACCAAATCGCGTTTAGGTCCTACGTTGACGGTATTCCATTTGTGCACCGAGCTGTTGAACAAATCGAAATTATCGTGATGGTTGGCGATGATTGCGACATAGCGCGCACCCCATTTTTTGAATTGTTGCACGGTTTGTTCGGC
>JAITXK010000184.1 GCA_031284765.1 Candidatus Symbiothrix sp. | reverse complement strand
CTTTATCAAAATCTATTTCTGAAGTTTTCAGATGACCTTGAAATTAACTGTTCTTTATATTAAAATCGCAATGTTAGAATTCCAAATCAAAAAACATCGTAATGCAATTATTATTAAATGAATACTATTGAATTATTATCTGAACCACCCAAACAAAAAGAAATTGGAATTTGCGCAATCCAAATATAATCCTTACATTTGCCGACTTTTTTAATAAAAGCCCCTATACTTATTCAAATGAATCGAATGAAAGAAACAGGTTTATATCATCCGGATTATGAGCATGATGCTTGCGGTGTCGGATTATTGGTTGATATTCATGGCAATAAGTCCCATGATATTGTAGAAAAAGGCTTACAGGTATTGGAACACATGTTACACCGCGGTGCCGAAAGCGCCGACAATAAAACCGGCGACGGTGCGGGAATCATGTTGCAAATTCCGCACGAATTTATTCTCCTGCAAGGCATTCCCGTTCCTGAAAAAGGGAAATACGGTACCGGATTGGTATTTCTTCCGCAAGACACCGATCAAGCGGCGCTTTGTATGGAAGTGTTGCAAAACATTGTCGAACAAGAAAGTTTGAAGATGCTTGCTACGCGCGATATTCCGGTCAACAGTAGCATTTTGGGAGAGATTTCCCGTGCGAACGAACCGGTCATCAAACAAATTTTCATCGTTGGCGAAGATCGCCCCGAAGTCTTGGAGCGGAAATTATACATCGTCCGCAAAAAGATAGAAAAGAAAATCCATAAATCTTCACTGGACGAAAAACGCAGTTTTTACATCGCCAGCTTGTCCACACAGCGAATTGTGTATAAAGGAATGTTGACGTCCACGCAGTTGCGCGACTATTTTCCCGACCTGATTAATCCTTATTTTACGAGCGGATTGGCTTTGGTTCACTCACGCTTCAGCACCAACACTTTCCCCAGTTGGGATTTGGCGCAACCCTTCCGCTTGTTGGGACACAACGGCGAAATCAACACCATTCGTGGTAATCGTTATTGGATGGAAGCCCGCGAAAGCGTTTTGGAAGTCCCGCAATTAGGCAAACCGGAAGATGTTTTCCCTATCGTGCAACCCGGAATGTCGGATAGCGCCTCCTTGGATAATGTGCTCGAATTTTTAGTGATGTCAGGCAAATCATTACCTCATGCACTCTCCATACTCGTTCCCGAAAGTTGGAACAGCAAAAACCCCATTTCCGATGAACTGAAAGCGTTCTACGAATACCACAGTATCGTCATGGAACCGTGGGATGGCCCCGCCACCCTCTTATTTACTGATGGACGTTACGCAGGCGGCATGTTAGACCGCAACGGACTCCGTCCGGCACGCTACCTGATTACCAAAAACGACATCATGGTCGTGGCCTCCGAAGCAGGCGTATTGCCTTTCGAAGCGAGCGAAATCAAGGAAAAAGGCCGTTTACAACCGGGTAAAATGCTGATGATTGACACGCTGGAAGGCAAAGTGCATTACGACCCCGAACTGAAAGCCGAACTCGCCAACGCCCACCCCTACCGCGATTGGATTGAAAAAAACCGCATCATATTGGACACAATCTCTTCAGGACGGACGGTTAAATACGAAGTGGACAATTTGGCAACCCGCCTGAAAGTGTTCGGATACACCCGAGAAGACATTGACAAATTGATTATCCCGATGGCCACCGAAGGCAAAGAGCCGATTGGTTCGATGGGTAATGACACACCGCTGGCCGTGATGTCGGACAAACCGCAAGGGTTTTTCAACTATTTTCGCCAACTGTTCGCGCAGGTTACCAATCCGCCGATTGACCCGATTCGCGAAGAATTGGTCATGTCGCTCTCCTTATATATTGGTTGCGAAAACGAAAACCTGTTGCTCCCGACTCCTGAATTGTGCAAAATGGTACGTTTGGAAAGTCCGGTCATCAACAATTTGGATTTGGATATTTTGACCCATTTGAATTACAAGGGATTTAAATCGTTGACGCTCCCGATGGTATTCAAAGTAACGGAGGAGAAAAAAGCAACGGCTGCCCTCTCTGATGCACTGACTAATCTCTGTCAGCAAGCCGAAAAGGCGGTGGACGATGGCTATCATTACGTCATTTTGAGCGACCGCAATGTGAGTAAAGATTTGGCGCCCATTCCTTCTTTATTGGCCATTTCGGCCGTCCACCATCATTTGATTGCCAAGCGGAAACGCATGCAGATTGCGATTGTTGTTGAAACGGCGGAAGCCCGCGAAGTCAATCATTTCGCTTTGCTGTTCGGTTTTGGAGCCACGGCGGTCAATCCCTACATGGCTTTTGCCATTTTGCAGGACAAAGTCACCACGCACGACATTCAATTGGATTTCCATACTGCAGAAAAAAACTACACCAAGGCAATTAACAAAGGCTTGTTGAAAGTGCTTTCCAAAATGGGTATTTCCACCTTACGTTCGTACCGCGGGGCACAGATATTCCAATCGGTGGGTATCAGCCAAACATTGCTCGATTCCTATTTTGAAGGCATGGTTTCACAGATGGAAGGCATCGAATTGTCGGACATTGCCCGTGAAGCGCTGGTTCTGCATTGGAATGCCTTCAAAGAACAGGATGGCTTTGATTTGAAAATGCCTGCGGTTTATCAATTGGATAACAACGGCGTTTATGCCTTCCGCAAAGACGGCGAATATCATGCTTGGAATCCCGAAACGATTGCCAAACTGCAAATTGCCACCCGTACAGGCGATTACAAGAAATTCAAAGAATACACGGATATTGTCGATAATAAATTACAACCGACCTTTATCCGCGATTTTATGACCTACAAACGCAATCCGATTGATATTGCCGAAGTAGAACCGGTGGGAGAAATTACCAAACGGTTCGTAACCGGCGCCATGTCTTTCGGTTCGATTAGCAAAGAGGCGCACGAAGCCATGTCCATTGCGCTCAATATCCTGAACGGGAAAAGCAATACCGGCGAAGGAGGTGAAGACCCCACCCGCTTCAAAATCGGTGAAGACGGATTAAACCGCCGCTCGGCCATCAAGCAAATCGCTTCGGGACGTTTCGGCGTTACGGCCGAATACCTGATTAATGCCGATGAACTGCAAATCAAGGTTGCACAAGGTGCAAAACCGGGTGAAGGAGGGCAACTTCCGGGCTTCAAAGTGGACAAAATCATTGCTAAAACGCGACATTCGATACCGGGTATTACGTTGATTTCTCCTCCACCTCATCACGATATTTATTCTATTGAAGATTTGGCGCAATTGATTTTCGACTTGAAAAACATCAATCCGAATGCCCGTATTTCCGTAAAATTAGTGGCGGAAGCAGGTGTAGGTACTATTGCAGCAGGCGTAGCCAAGGCCAAAGCCGATATGATTGTCATCTCGGGAGCCGACGGCGGAACAGGCGCCAGCCCGATGAGTTCCATCAAACACGCAGGCGTGACTTGGGAATTAGGTTTGTCGGAAACACAACAAACGCTGGTACTCAACGATTTGCGCCGCTTTGTTCGTTTACAAGCCGACGGCCAATTAAAAACAGGAAAAGACATTGTCACCGCCGCCATGCTGGGAGCTGAAGAATTTGGGTTCGCCACAAGCGCATTAATCGTTTTAGGCTGTGTGATGATGCGCAAATGCCATTTGAACACCTGCCCTGTGGGTGTGGCTACACAAGACGAACGGTTACGCGCCCGCTTCAAAGGGAAATATGAATACCTGATTCATTATTTTACATTCTTGGCGGAAGAAGTCCGCGAACATCTGGCTCAAATGGGCTACCGCACGTTGGACGAAATCGTTGGCCGCACCGATTTGATTGAGATTAAGAATGTAAATGCCAATCCGAAAGTCAAGAAATTGAACTTCGGGAAAATTACCGAATTTATCAATAATGGGAACGATATTCGTTGCACGCGCTCGCAAGACCACAAGATAGACCACGTTTTAGACCGTGAAATTATACGGAAAACGAAACCCGCCATCGAAAAGTCGTTGCCTGTTGAACTGAATGTCAGCATCGACAATACCGACCGTGCAGTAGGCGCCATGCTTTCGGGCGAAATCGCCAAACGCTACGGCAATGACGGTTTGCAGGACAGTACGATTTCCGTCCATTTCAAAGGCTCGGCGGGACAAAGTTTTGGTGCATTTCTTGCCGCAGGCATCTCGTTCTCTCTCGAAGGCGAAGCCAACGACTATCTGGGCAAAGGCTTATCGGGCGGACGAATTGCACTGATTCCGCCGAAAACGTCCACCTTCCCTCCCGAAGAGAATATTATCGGAGGAAACACCTTGTTGTATGGAGCCACTTCGGGCGAAGTCTATATCAACGGCCAAGTGGGCGAACGGTTTTGCGTACGCAATTCGGGCGCCATTGCTGTTGTAGAAGGTGCAGGCGACCATTGTTGCGAATACATGACCGGCGGACGGGCAGTGGTTTTAGGCTCCACAGGCAAAAATTTCGCAGCCGGTATGAGCGGCGGACTGGCATACGTGTTGGATATGAAAGGCAATTTCGATTATTTCTGCAATATGGAAATGGTGGAATTGACCCTGATTGAAGACAAATCCGACAGTCTGGAACTGAACCGTTTAATCGGACAACATTATCATCATACGCAAAGCCCGCTGGCTAAACGTATTTTAGAGAATTGGGACGAATACCTGAAACACTTTATCAAAGTAACACCTATCGAATACAAAAAAGTGTTGCAGGAAGAAAAAACAGAAGCGATTAAGAGAAAAATAGAAATGGTTGAATCGGATTATTGATTATGGGTAACGCAAAAGCATTTTTAACAATAAACAGAAAAGAAGCCGGATACCGCCCCGTGGTGGATAGAGTTGCCGACTTCGGCGAAGTAGAACAAACGCTGAATTCCGAAGACCGTATGTTGCAGGCTTCACGTTGTATGGAGTGTGGTGTACCATTCTGTCATTGGGCTTGCCCGGTGGGCAATGTGATTCCCGAATGGCAGGATTTATTATACAAAGGCAAGTGGCAGGAAGCCTATGGATTGTTGATTTCACACAATAATTTCCCCGAATTTACCGGGCGGGTTTGTCCGGCTTTATGCGAAAAAAGTTGCGTATTGAATTTGGAAAACCAACCGCTTACCATTCGTGAAAACGAAGCCGCCATCACAGAACATGCCTTTTCGGAAGGGTATGTGAAAGCCAATCCGCCCCAAACCCGTACCGGAAAAAAGGTAGCAGTTATCGGCTCCGGTCCCGCAGGATTGGCAGCCGCCGACCAACTGAATAAAGCAGGCCACACCGTTACAGTGTACGAAAAAGACGAAACCATCGGCGGATTGCTGCGCTTGGGGATTCCCGATTTCAAACTCAATAAAAACATCATCGAACGCCGTTTGAACATTCTGAAAGAGGAAGGTATCCATTTTGAAACCGGCGTGGAAGCAGGAAAAGACCTTACGGTTGATAAATTACTGTCCAAATTCGATGCGATTTGTTTGGCTATCGGCGCCGGCGTTCCCCGCGACCTTCCCATTGAAGGACGCGATTTGGAAGGCATCTACTTTGCTTTGGACTTTTTGAAACAACAAAACCGCGTCATCAGCGGACAAACCATAGCCCCGAATCAAGTCATTTCGGCTAAAAACAAAAATGTATTGGTCATCGGCGGCGGTGATACCGGTTCCGATTGTGTAGGCACATCGGTTCGCCAAAAAGCTAAAAAGGTAACGCAAATCGAAATTTTGCCGGTGCCGCCCGAAGGAAATAATCCCGACACGCCTTGGCCTTCGTATCCGAATATTTTGAAAACCTCCAGCTCGCACAAAGAAGGTTGCGAACGCCGTTGGTCGCTGGCCTCCAAACGTTTTATGGGAGAAAATGGCAAAGTAACCGGTGTGGAAGTGGCCGAAGTAGAATGGCTGAAAGACGAAAACGGACGGTTTACCATGAAAGAAACCGGCAAGACGGAAATCATTCCGGCAGATTTGGTATTATTGTCGATGGGATTCACACAGCCGGTTCACACCGGATTGCTGGATAACTTAGGCGTCAAATACGACGCCCGGGGAAATGTCGAAGCCGTGAAACCCAACGAATCGTCCATTGAAAAAGTCTTTGTTGCAGGGGATGTTACCAGCGGAGCAAGCTTGGTGGTACGCGCCATCGTATCGGGACGGCAAGCTGCGAGAGCGATAGAGAAAGTTTTAAACTTAAAACTCAAATAATATGTGTGGTATCGTAGGAATATTTAATTTAAATCAACGTTCGGAAAATTTGCGCCCACAAGCATTAAGCATGTCAAAGAAAATCCGCCACAGAGGGCCGGATTGGTCGGGAATTTATTGCAGCGACAATGCCATCCTGGCACACGAACGCTTGGCCATTGTTGACCCGCAATCGGGACGGCAACCGCTGTATTCATCCGATGGCAAAGTGGTATTGGCAGTCAATGGCGAGATTTATAATCATCAAGACATTCGCGACCGGCAAACCCATTACGATTTCAAAACGAAATCCGATTGTGAAGTCATTTTATCTTTGTACGAAGAAAAAGGCGTCCACTTTTTGGAAGACCTGAACGGTATTTTCGCCTTTGCCTTATACGACGAAACCAACGACAGCTATTTGATTGCCCGCGACCACATCGGCGTCATTCCGTTGTACATGGGTTGGGACAAGGAAGGAACGTTCTACGTGGCTTCCGAATTAAAAGCCTTGGAAGGCTATTGCACTCAAATAGAAAATTTCCCTCCGGGGCATTATTTACACAGCAAAGATGGAGGTAAACTCACGCGCTGGTACAAACGCGATTGGACGGAGTACGAAAACGTAAAAAACAATCCGTCGGTTGATGATGAAGCCAACCGTTCCAAATTTCCTTCCCACTCGTCGCCGGTCGAACAGTTGCGCGAAGCATTGGAAGCGGCCGTAAAACGTCAGTTAATGACCGATGTGCCTTACGGTGTATTGCTGTCGGGTGGTTTAGACTCGTCTATCGTGTCGGCCATAGCGAAAAAATACGCCTCCAAACGCATCGAAGGCGACGGACGGGAAAAAGCCTGGTGGCCTCAACTGCACTCTTTTGCCGTGGGATTGGAAGGCTCTCCCGACTTGGCAGCCGCGCAAAAAGTAGCCGGCCATATCGGAACCGTGCATCACGAAGTCCATTTCACCATTCAAGAAGGCTTGGACGCCATTCGCGACGTCATTTATCATATTGAAACGTATGACGTTACCACCATACGCGCCTCTACTCCGATGTATTTATTAGCCCGTGTCATCCGTTCAATGGGCATCAAAATGGTGCTTTCGGGCGAAGGGGCCGATGAGATTTTCGGTGGTTACTTGTACTTCCACAAAGCGCCCGATGCCAAAGCATTGCACGAAGAAACGGTTCGTAAATTAGACAAACTGCATTTATATGACTGTCTGCGCGCGAACAAATCACTGGCAGCATGGGGCGTAGAAGGCCGTGTTCCCTTCCTCGACAAAGAGTTTATGGACGTCGCCATGCGCCTGAATCCCGAAGACAAACTCAGCGGTTTGAAAGGCCGAATGGAAAAATGGATACTCCGCAAGGCCTTTGAAGACCTGTTGCCCGAAAGCGTGGCATGGCGACAGAAAGAGCAATTTTCTGATGGCGTAGGCTACAGTTGGATTGATACTTTGCGCGAAATCGCTTCCTCACAAGTCTCGGACGAACAATTCGCCCAAGCAGCCGAACGATTCCCGATTCATCCGCCCATGACGAAAGAGGAATATCACTACCGCACCATTTTTGAAGAAGTATTCCCGTCGGAAGCGGCGGCAAAAACGGTGCCTTCCGTTCCCTCGGTTGCATGCAGTACGCCGGTTGCCTTGGAATGGGACGAAGCCTTCAAGAAGATGATTGACCCGAGCGG
>JAITXK010000178.1 GCA_031284765.1 Candidatus Symbiothrix sp. | reverse complement strand
CCATATTTAGCATAATGCCTTCCTTGGCTGTTCTGAATAAAGAAATGCTCCATGGTTTGATGACAGGAAGCTATTCAGAGGAAGATGTGATAGAAGAATTGTTGCGGACAGTTCCGCTTAGTCAGGTAACAGATGGTATAAAACTTCTTTGGGAAGAACCGCTTGTCATTCGCTATAACGGCCAGCGGGCGATGCGGGCTCAATGCAATCCTGTCAGTGGTATTGCTGTTGAAGATGCAAGAATGTCGATTGTTGAGCAAATCGAATCAATCGAATTGCCGGAAGGATATTCGATGCAGTGGGAAGGTGAATACAAAGCGAGTACTCAGTCGAAAAGATATTTATTCAAATACTTTCCCCTTGCCATTATCTTAATGATTGCGATCCTTATCATGCTTTTTAAAGACTATAAAAAGCCTACTATCATTTTTTGCTGCATCCCACTGATTCTTATCGGGGTCATCTTCGGTATGTTGCTATCGGGTAAAACATTCGGTTTTGTTGCCATTGTGGGAATACTCGGCCTGATAGGTATGATTATCAAAAACGGAATAGTTCTAATGGATGAAATTACCCTTCAGTTGCATGAAGGTGTCGAACCGGTACAGGCTCTTCTCGACAGTTCTTCAAACCGTTTCAGGCCGGTAATGATGGCTTCTATGACTACCATTTTAGGCATGATACCTTTATTGTCGGCCGATCTTTTCGGCGCTCTTGCAGTTACTATTATGGGTGGCTTATTTGTCGGGACAATAATAACGCTCATAATAATACCTACTCTCTATTCACTATTTTTTAAAATTAAAATAAGCAAATGAACAGAATAAAACTAAGATATATAATGTGGAGTGGATTTATCGGTATGCTGACAATCGGAAATTCCAATGCACAAGAAATAATGACGCTTGAAAAATGCAGGGAACTGGCATTAGAAAATAATACATCGGCAGCTATTGCTAAAAGGAGCAAGGATAAGGCTGAATATACTCAAAAGGCATACTGGGCTAATTATTTTCCGAAAATTTCTGCCACTGGTAACTATTTATACACCAATGCAGCATTGAATAAATCTTTACCTGCAAACTATTTGCCGACTTTTGTCCCTGATCCCGCCACAGGAGAATTAATTCCCAATATATTAACAATAGGAGCCGACGGGAATCCCATTTTCAAAGAGTATGCTTATTTCCCCGAAATGGATTTGTTGTTTAAACTTAGTGGGACGTGGATGGCAGGCTTAAGGGTCGAACAGCCTGTTTACACGGGAGGGAAAGTTACGTCGGCCTATAATATGTCGAAAATCGGAAATGAAATAGCCGTGTTAAATCAGGATTTAACACGTGCTGATATTATCGTGAAAACCGACGAAGCCTACTGGACTTATGTACAAACAAATGAATTACTGAAATTGGCTTTATCTTATCAAGAAGTCGTAACAGAATTACTACGTAATGTGAAGGATGCGCAGGAAGTAGGGTTAAAACACAAAAACGATGTATTAAAAGTTCAGATCAAATTAAATGAAGCAGAATTGCGGATACGTCAGGCCGAAAACGGTTTAAACCTATCGCGTATGAATCTTTGTCATGTCATGGGAATTTCACTTGCTACAGGCATTATATTGCCGGAATCATTTGATGACCATCCTTTCGGAAGTTTAGACCGTACAACAGATTACTCACATCGCCCCGAATATGCAATACTTGACCAGCAAGTAAAATTGAAAGACCAGCAAGTAAAATTAACACGAAGTGAATTCCTACCGCAAATAGGCATAATGGCCAACTATGGCTATATAAATGGATTAGAGATGAACGGAAATAAACTTTTGGATAGAACGTCCTTTTCTGTCATGGCATCTGTCAGCATTCCTTTATTCCAATGGGGTGAAGGACGAAACAAAGTCCGCGTTGCCAAAACAGAACATGATATTATGCAATTGCAACGGGATGAATTGAGTGAAATGATGGAGCTTGAGTTGACTCAGGCATTGGATAAATGCGATGAATCTATTTTAGAGGTAGCATTGACTGCCCGTTCTTTGCAGCAGGCTGAAGAAAACAGGATAGTAAGCGAAGATATGTATAATTCCGGAATAGAAACTACTGCGGATTATCTGGAGTCTCAGAGTGTTTGGCAGCAGGCATGGATGGAATATATTAATGTCCGGACACATCAACGACTCAATTGGACATATTATCAGAAGGCTACCGGCAAATTATATCGACCATATCAAAGGCTTCCATAATGGTTGAGCCGACCGCACACACGCTGTGTTTCAGGTATCATACTCCACAGCAGTATAGTAATACAATGTGAAAAATCCGGAACTTTGGAATTTGGCAGATTAAAATAATATTTTTATCTTTGTAATGAGATATTTGAAGCGATTCAAAACATAGTAATACAAAGTGTTTAGTTCGTTGCTTATCCGTTGCCTTTTATTTATTCTTCTTTAGTTTAACTTATTGAATATATTTTACTTATATCGCAAGGTAAAGTACACAAAATACAATACAGAAGTATGATGTCCGGATTAAATCTTCCGCCCGCCGAGTTAAAAATACGCCAACAAAAGGGGAAAGAATTCGTTTTCGACCGTTTGCGCAAACAATACGTCCGTTTGACGCCCGAAGAATGGGTACGCCAACATTTTATCCACTATTTGATTGAATATAAGCAGTATCCGCAAGGATTGCTGTCCAATGAAGTCTGTATTGAATTGGGCAATGTCAACCGTCGTTGCGATACGGTTTTGTACGACGCTTTTCTTCAGCCGCGAATGATTATCGAATACAAAGCAGCTTCGGTTGACATTACGCAGGAAACGTTCAATCAGATTTTGCGTTACAACATGTGTCTCAATGTATCTTATTTGACTATCAGCAATGGATTGCAGCATTTTTGCTGTCACATCAACGGACTGAACGAATATGAATTTTTAAAGGAAATACCGGACTATTCCTCTCTTTGATGCCACTTATTCGTGCATGGAAAAATCCTTGCCGGCAAACAGCGCGGCCAATCCTGTAAATTGTTTCAAGCGCAGAATTTCATCTTTGTCCATCCCCATGTGTTTCATAATCCATTCGGTGGAATGGCCCATTTCGGTCATTTCACGGACAATATTTGACATTAGGTCAATGTCGTGCGCGCCCCGTGCGCGGTTATGCCGGATGGTGCTAGCCATGCGGTCGCTTCGCCCGCGATGCCATTCGCGAATATAGGTAACAGGAAGCCAACCGAAAGTGCTTTGATAAATTTTTGTGGATTTCAATAACGATTGGCGGCGGTGATAACCGTCCACAATCCGAATCAAATTTTCTTCGGGCGAAGAAACAATCGGCATGGTATAGCCATCCTCTTCGATGGAAGTGATTAATAATTTCATTTCGGATGTGGCCACATGATTGGGATTATAATCGTTACTTTCGATGTTCTCCGAAAGTTCCCACGCCACAAAATCCACCGGATGCGATTTGAATGGCGAGACTTCGTGCAACATGGAGCGGACATAATTCAAGGTTTCTATTTTCGTATTTATTTTCGGAATTTTTTCTATTAAACGACAAAGTTCCTGCGTCAAATTTTCAATTTGTGTTTTATTTTCTTCTGATTTTCTCATAACATCTGTTTATATTTTGCTATCAATTCTTGTTGTCTTACAATTTGCCGTTTCGTAATGGAAAACGACAAGGAACTGCAAATAATATCGTTTTTGATGATGGTCATGCACAAACGCCTCCACGAAAGGAAATCGGTTTTATTGTCCAAACCGGGCAATACATCGGGAATTTCCGTGAATTTGATCACTAATTTATCGCCTTTTCCCCGATTGCTGTAAGCGTGTGTATTGATGATAGTATTGGGATTTAATTCCCGAATATCTTCATCGGAAACCGGCGAACCGATTTTATTCCAGTAACGAATAAATTTGATGAATTTACTGACATAAATTTTGCGCGTTTCTTCGGGCAGGGTTTTCAGGAGGAATTTGCAGTAGCTTTTCCAAGTATGTCCGGGTGGTAAATCAACGGTACGAGTGCCTGTGGCTTTTGTATTGCAATAAATATTTCCGAAATTTGCACCACTGACCCTGTCCACAACTTTAATCCAGGTATTGGGTTCCAATACTTTGAATAAGTTCAATCCTGCGCGTTGTTCGCGGCCGTAAGGTTCACAAATCCGCATTTTGGACAGGCGTACGCCAGCTTTATAGAACAAGTCATAAACAGTGTTGTAGGGCTTGTTAAATTTGCCGTTATAGACCCAAATATCTTCGGTTTTCCAATCGAAAATAGGGTAGAAATTGTAGGTTAAATCCGTTATTTGGGTAGAATAGATTTTATCGTTGTAAGTGCGTTTATCGGTGCGGTGCATGGTGTGATAGCGATTGAAACTTTCATCGGAACGTAAACCAAGTAAACAGGCCGTTTTATCGGCTTGGTATTTTTGAGCGTGCCAATCGCCAAAAAAGCCGACAAATTCTTCAAAAGTCATGTTGGGACGGTAAAAATCGAAGGGATTATTGGCTTCGTTGATGACAAAATCATACGTCGGCATTTCCCGTACCCATTTATCCTTTTTCGTGTTGTCCCAGAAAACCCAGAACGGTTCATACATCGAAACGGAGTTATCGGTAGTCAAAGGCAGACAGACCCAATAGGGACGTATCAAGTCCATATTATCCAAAAACATGCGTTCGATGAAATGAACGGTGTGTTGATAAGAGGCTTCTACATCCATATACAAAACCGAAATTTTCCGTTGGATGCGATGAAATCGCATATAATCCAAGACAATGTTCAACATCACGCCACTGTCTTTTCCTCCCGAGAATGACAGGTAAATTTCCTCAAATTCCGTAAAAATGTAGTCAATACGTTCTTGAGTCCATTCAAATACAGTTTTTGCGTGTTTTCCATTCATAGTTTTTTAATCATTTTAGAATATTTGACTCCTTCTTTGTACATTGCAAAACCTAATTTTTCCATCAAAGGCCATTCTTCTTTAACGGCTATAAAGGAAACGATGCGTCCATTCGGAATTTCTTCCAAAGCTTTTTCAATCAATAAGCCCTGCAAGTCCATATCTTTGTTGGTATAATCATTGCCTATTTTATTGTTGAGAACCGACAGAAACCCTTTGACTTCTTTATTATGATTGACGGCGATATACCAAACATGCTCGTTGGAGTTTTTGAATGGATAATTATCGTTGGAGGCCAATACAGCCGGATTCATGACCAAAGGGCCGATTAAACCGTACAAAATAGGATCGGAACCCTGCACTTTTAATATTTTCATTTTCGTATAATTTTATAGTATTTCAACAAATTGTTTCAGTCCCGTTTTATCTCTGAACAAGCTGGTGATTTCGCCTGCCAAATCGTTTTTTACCTCCATCGTGCGCTGAATGTAGCGGTCAATGCCCGTGTTCGTAAAAAATAGCCTGACTGTTATCGCTCCTTTTTGTGTATTGTTTTCCAACAAAGTAATGCAACGCTGATAGTCCGAAAATTTGAATGAAAGACTGAAAAAGATGACTTCAAACGGACCTTCAATATTTTTTAGATAGGACTGTGACATACCTAAAGTGGAAATTAAGTATTTTTTTTCCCGTCCTTTGAATTGAATCAATTCGACCATTCTTTCCTCCTTTGTTGTATCTGTTAAAATCGCGCAATTTTCTTCACGGAGATAATCGGTGAGCATACTAATCTCAAACAAATATTTACACAAAATCACGCAGGGTAAAGTTGAATTCACTTGATTGAGCAATGATAGTTTATTGGTGCTCCACGAAGTGCGGCAGGAAAGTTTGGGGATATGTCCGCATGCTATCTTTTGCATTTCGGTCAACCAGCGGAAAACATCATACGTCTGGAAATTTCCTTGTTCTATTTTGCGAATCAGTTCTTGCTTTTTGTGTTGATAGTGATTTTCTTGAGTTTCGGTCAAATTGCAGAGATGTGTTTGAATATCCAGCGATTGTTTCGTTGGCATATTGGCTTCAATCGCATAGGTATATGGGGCGGTGGCATCGATTAAATGGGCGAGATTTTTGTAGCAGAGAATTTGTTTCCTGTCTATTCCGCCATAAATAATGTGCTTTTTTGAAAAATCACTCCATTGGTAATATCCCAGAATCATTTCGCTCAAAATTCGGTATTGCATATACATATCGTGTATTTGGCCTGTAATGAGTGAATGGGTCATAATCAGTTTGTAATTGCAGCGCGAAGCCAATTGGACGATGCGGTTGGAACGATTGGTTTCGGGTGTTTTGAATAAATGGCAATCATCCACAATCAGCATGGTTTCTTCGTTGATTTGATCCAATATTGTATTATAATGCGTATCGTTACAGTGGCTGAGTTGTTCGATGCCGAAAAACGTAATGCAACAATTGGGGCCTTGCCAATGTTTATATAAAAACGCTTGATAATTTTCCAATAAATCGCAGGGAATAAACGCGATTAAATGGTTGATTCTATTATTATTAAAACGGCATTGCGCCAAGCGGATGGAAATCAGCCAGCGTTGCAATTGATTTTCTCCAATCAACGCCGATATTTTCATTCCGCATAAAAAATTCAATGCTTTGACGGAGGATTCATCCATATTATCGCTCAATGGGCGGATGTTATCTTTTAATCGAACTTTTAGAGAAATTTTTCGATGTTTGGCTTCGCAATCGTACAATAACTCGTGAAATTCACGGCGGAGAAGTTCAGTCAATCGTGCGGTCTCCATTTTGCACCAATTGGTGGAACAATCTTTGGAGGTGACTTTGACAAACAGATTTAAACGGTCATTGACCACGGCAAAGTAAGACTTGACATGTACTTTCCGCGGTGCATAATCCAATACATACGGAAAATAAACCTTCATCCCGTGGGGTGTAACATATAATTTTGCCCCCTTGATACGGTCAAGGAGTTGCAGTAATTCGTTATTCATTATGCGTTATCAGAATTATCAAAGTGACAAAAGTATATTTTATTTTCCATTTTTCCGAGTATATTTAGGTAAATTTATCTATTTTTGTCAATAAATTCATGAATTAATCGACAATATACATAACCTGATAAAAAAAATGAATCGAATATTAGAGTGTGTTCCCAATTTCAGCGAAGGGCGTGATTTGAAAAAAATTGAGTGTATCGTTGATGCGTTTCGAGCCAAAGAAAATGTGAAATTGCTGGATTACAGCAATGATAAAGACCATAATCGCATGGTTGTAACCGTGATAGGCGAACCCGAAGCGGTAAAAAATGCCGTGATTGAAGCAGTGGGCATTGCCATTCGCGAAATTGATTTGACTCGCCATCAAGGCGAACATCCGCGGATGGGGGCAGCGGATGTCATTCCGTTTATTCCCCTCGAAGGCCTTTCATTGGGCGAAGTCGATACGATTGCCAAGGAAGTTGGAAAAACACTTGCCGGCAAATATCAACTGCCTGTATATTTGTACGAAAAATCCGCTTCGGCTGAATATCGTCGCAATTTAGCTTCCGTACGAAAAGGTGAATTTGAAGGCTTGATGGACAAAATGCAATTGTCTGAATGGAAACCCGATTTCGGCCCTGATCACCGCCATCCGACTGCAGGAGCGGCTATTGTGGGGGCGCGCATGCCTTTAATCGCTTTCAATATCCATTTAAATACCACCCGATTGGACATTGCCAACAACATTGCCCGAAAAGTACGTTGTATTGGAGGCGGTCTGCGCTACTGCAAAGCCATGGGCGTGGATTTGAAAGAAAAAGGCCTTGTTCAGGTTTCCATGAATCTGACGGATTATACCCAAACATCCATTTACCAAGCGGTAGAAATGGTTCGGTTTGAGGCGAAACGATATGGTGTGACGGTCGCAGGTTGCGAATTAATCGGGTTATTGCCCTTACAGGCGGTAACGGATACTGTGGCGTATTATTTAGGTTTGGATGGATTTTCCGGGAAACAGGTCTTGGAGATGCAGTATCCGCATGATTATCTTTAATAGTTCACTTTAAATTGGCAAGCAAATTCAATTAATTTTACTACTTTTGCACAGTTTTTTGAAGAAACGGTTTTTTTATGCAAGCAAACAGGACATTCTTATTCATTATTCTGGTATTGACTCTGTTGAGTTTTGTTTCCATATTTTTTCCCGAAGAAGGAATAGCAGTAAGCGGACAAAAGCTCTACTTCCTTACTATGGACGATATTGCATCGGATTCATCCTCCAATCAAGAGACGGATGCTTTGGTGCGTGTGCAGGCAATAGAAGAAAGCCTCCGTCAGGATTCTATCTATACGGATTCGTTGGCCGCTTTCGTCCGTTTTTTTGACGAACATCCTTCGCGCATCTCTCTCCCTCAGAACAATTATCATTATTTCGATTCCCTGTTTCAAGCCTTGGAAACCTGTGAAGCATTGCAAAAAAACATCCATATTTTGCATTATGGCGATTCGCAAATTGAAGGCGACCGTATTACAAGCTCAATTCGACAAAATTTGCAGGCCAAGTTTGGCGGTAATGGCCCCGGATTATTGCCGGCTGTTCAAACCATTCCTTCGGCCGTCGTTGGACAAACCGTTTCGAAGAATATGGTACATTACATTATTTCCGGTTCGTTCAAAAATAAAGCGCCTCACAATCGTTACGGTGTGTTGGGACAAGTAGATATATCCGCAGGTGAAAATTCGATTTCGATTTTTTCCCGCAATTTGAAAGACACCTTTAATAACGTCAAAGAATTTCAAACCGTCCGTTTGTTTACCGGCAGAGCGAAGAATTTCAAAGCGCGGTTCAATACCCGAAACGAATCTCCGCAAGTTGAAATCGAAGAACAACCGCCTCTCAAAATTTTTTCATGGCAGTTGAAAAAGCCGGCCAAACAATGTACGTTTCGCTTATCGGGCGCCGGCGAAATATACGGCATTTCGCTGGAAGGTTTGAGCGGCGTTTCGGTGGACAATATTCCTTTCAGAGGCAGTTCGGGAACCTTTTTCAGTTCGATGGATTCCACCGTCATATCCACCCTGTATAAGGAATTGAATGTGAAGCTGATTTTATTGGAATTTGGAGGAAATGTAATGCCTGTCATTCGCGACACCGCCGCCATCATGCATTATCAAAAGCAGATTGTCAAACAAATCCGTTATCTGAAGAAATTGCAGCCCGATGCTTGCATTCTGTTAATCGGTCCGGCGGATATGTCCAAAAAAGTGCGCGGCAAACTGCAAACCTATCCATTTCTGGAAGAAGTGATTGGCGCATTAAAAGCTGCCGCGTTGGAAAACGATGCCGCTTTTTGGAATATGTACGAAGTGATGGGCGGGCACAATTCCATGATTGACTGGGTGAAAAGTGCGCCCAAATTGGCTGCTCCCGATTATATTCATTTTACGAATAAGGGCGCCGAACGCATCGCCCATTTATTTTACGAATCTTTGATGGTTTATTACAATTACTACTGTTTTGAAAAAGAACACCGGATAGACCAACAACAAAACGCAACGGAATGAGAAAATTAGGTCTGTTATTTCTGTTACATATCGCTGTTTCATTACATGCCCAAGGAGTGAAATATAATTTTATAGATGCCAATTACGCCAATCTCTATCTTCCCGGCAACGATTCCACTCGTTTGAACCGTTTTTTTCAGAAAGTAGATACCTTTCTGCAATCGGGCGAAGGAAGAATCAATATCCTGCATATCGGCGGCTCCCACGTACAGGCGGATTTTATTTCCCACGAAGTACGCCAGCGTTTGGATGCGCTCAACGGTAATTACCAAACTCCGCGCGGATTGATTTTCCCGTTTTCTGTTGCCAAAACCAATAACCCGCAGAATTACAAAGTGACTTATTCGGGCGAATGGCAAACGGCGCGTAACATTCAGCGCAATCGAATCGTTCCCTTAGGCATGAGCGGAATTGCTGTATATACCAGCGATTCAACCGCACAAATTTCCCTTTCGCTGAACCGCGATGGAAGTTCGCGATGGAGTTTCACGCAGCTTCGCCTCTTGGGAGCGGTAGCAGATGGCAGTCAAGGGGTGGCACCGGCATTGTTTTATCCCCAAGATACCATTGTTGGGGAATGGGAGGTTGAAAGCAACAGTTACCTTTTTCATTTATCCGCCCCGCAAGATTCGTTTCAAATCAATTTTATTCAGCAAGATACAATACCGCACACTTTTATTGTCAATGGCTTCTTGCCTGAAAATGATGAAGCCGGCATTGTTTATCATGCCATTGGAGTCAATGGCGCATCCGTTTCGTCTTATCTTGGTTGCGAAAACTTTGAAGCTGAATTGCCGTTAATTTATCCCGATTTGGTCGTTTTCGCCATCGGAATCAACGATGCGAGCGGTAAAACATTCGACCCCGATTTTTTTCATTCCCAATACAATCTGTTGATTGAAAAAATCAAGCGTGTCAATCCCGATTGCGCCTTTATTTTCATTACCAACAACGATTCGTACCGGAGAATTGCCCGCAAAAAATACGCCGTAAACACCAACGGAAAGCATGCCCGCAATGTCTTCTACCAATTGGCAGAAGAACATCAAGGCGGCGTTTGGGATTTATTTGAATGGATGGGAGGCTTGAAATCCATGCAAAAATGGCAAAATGCAGGTTTAGCTTCAAGAGATAAAATCCATTTCAACAAAGACGGCTATCTGATGATTGGTAGTCAATTTTATAATGCTCTGATTAACTATTTCAATGAATAACTTATTTTCTTTTGATGCCAATGCGCCCCTTTTGTTTACTCAATTTTATTTTTGGGCGTTCTTTGCCATTGTGTTCGCAGGATTTACCTTGTTGCACAACAAAATTCTATTGCGTAACGCTTATCTTTGTTTTGTCAGTTTGTTTTTTTACTACAAAACCAGTGGTTTGTTCGTTTCCTTGCTGATATTTACTACGATATGTAATTATTATTCAGCCCGATGGATGTTCCGTTCCCACCATCCGGTATGGAAAACCATACAATTGACATTCGGATTGATATTAAATTTGTTTTTCCTTTTTTATTTCAAATACGCTTATTTTCTGACCGATATGGTCAATAACCTTTTCGGAACACAATTTATTGTTTTCGATGCTTTTGCGGACATCGGCAACCTTTTGGGCGGTAAATTTGATGTTTCGAGCATCCTCTTGCCCGTGGGAATATCGTTCTATACATTCCAGAATATCAGTTATCTGATGGATGTTTTTCGCAAGCGTATCGAACCGGTCAAAGAAATTTTGAATTTCGGGTTTTATGTCAGTTTCTTTCCGCAGTTGGTGGCCGGCCCGATTGTCCGCGCCAGCGAATTTATTCCCCAGTTGTATAAAAAATACGAATTGACGCGGGAACAATTCGGCATCGCCGTCTTTTGGATACTCAACGGATTGGCCAAGAAAATCATATTGAGCGATTATATTGCCGTCAATTTCATTGACCGGGTATTTGACAATCCGACTATGTTTTCGGGCTTTGAAAACCTTGCGGCCTTATTCGGTTACTCCCTGCAAGTGTATGCCGATTTTTCGGGTTATACCGACATTGCCATCGGCGTGGCCTTGTTGATGGGATTTCACTTGCCGAAAAACTTTAATTCTCCTTATAAAGCCACCAATCCGGGCAACTTTTGGAAACGTTGGCATATATCCTTATCGAAATGGTTGCAGGATTATTTGTATATCCCCATGGGTGGTAACCGGAAGGCAACAGTTGCCACATATTTGCTGATAGTTGTCATTGCGCTCATCGCATCCATCCTTTCGGGCAGTCTGTGGGTAGGCGGAATTATCCTCTTGCTGGCCGTTATTCTCATTTATACCGTTTGGCGCCGTCCGGAAAAGAAGTCGAAAATAGACACCAATCTCAACCGGATGAACACCATGCTGATTGGTGGACTTTGGCACGGCGCAAGTTGGAATTTCATGATTTGGGGTGGACTCAACGGCATCGGCTTGATTGTTTTCACCTTTTGGAAAGATTGGAATATCGCCGTACGGACAGTAACGCTGACTGTGCTGACGGTACTTTTCTTCCTCTTAAGCATCCTCACGCCAATGCCTTTGTTTACGATAGGCCTCGTGTGGTCGGTCGTCCTGTTGTTTGGAACCACAATTCGCTTTCTTTACAGTATCCTCGGCGGACGCTATGCGTTCAAATACACTGAAATGGCCTGGGCGGTTTTTCAAACCTTTGTATTTATCTCGTTTACTCGTTTGTTTTTCCGTTCAGGTTCCAATTTAAATCCGGCCGAAGCCAACCAAACGGCTTGGAAAACGGCCAAAGACATGGTCAATCAAATCGGCGGGCAGTGGGATTTTTCGCAAATAGCCGACATGATTCAAGGCTATCGTTCCGTATTTGCCTTAATTGTTATCGGAATGATTATTCACTGGTTGCCAGAAAACTTCAAGCAGAAATACCGTCACTGTTTCGCTAAAATACCCTTGGTTCCGATGGCTTTAGTGGTTGTGATAGCCGTATTTATCATCTATCAATTCATTACGGCAGACTTGCAGCCATTCATTTATTTTCAGTTTTAAAAACAATAGTATTGGTTAATTCGTAGTTTTTGAATACCTTTGTTGCCTC
>JAITXK010000172.1 GCA_031284765.1 Candidatus Symbiothrix sp. | reverse complement strand
GCCGCCTGACAGACTTGCCACCGATGATAATTAACCGCCATGAAATCGTTGTATTTCGCTATTCTGACCGGATATAAATGACAGGATATTGGTTTGTAAAACCCGGTTTTCCCCTCGCGGAATGCTTTTTCAATGGCACATTTGCAAACGCCCTTGTCGTCATAACAGGTAAAGACACAATCTTCGCCTTTTACGATGGAAGTGACAAATTCGCCGTCTTCATCGCGATAAACGACACCTTGCTTGTCAATTACTGCCTGCGCTTTAGGCGCAAGGTCATTCCAGATAATGGGTAATACGGCTTCCAATTGAGGAATTTCCGAAGCTTCGACCGGCGCACCGGCGTCGCCTTCCACGCAACAGATGCCTTTACAGGCGGAAAGGTCGCAGAGGAAACATTCTTCCAAAAGGTCTAAACTGATAATTGTATCGAATATTTGCAGCATCTTTTATTTTATTTCCAATTCTTTTCCTCTGAAACGTTCATCAAAAACGCCGTTATCGTAAACCAGTGAACCATTGACGAAAGTTTTGACCACTTGGTGCGAAAAAGTGGTGCCTTCCAAGGGCGACCAGGCGCATTTGTAGAGCAAATTGTCTTTCGTTACCGTCCACGATTGATGGGGATTGACCAACACCAAATCGGCATAATATCCTTCGCGAATATAGCCGCGGTCTTTCAATCCGAATAACTCCGCAGGGGCGTGAGCCATCTTTTCTACGACTAACTCCGGGGTAAAAACGCCTTGACGGCACAATTCCAACATGACAGTCAATGAATGTTGAACCATCGGGCCACCGGAAGCGGCTTTCAGGCAGGAGCCTTGTTTTTCTTCCCAGATGTGCGGTGCATGGTCGGTGGCTACGACATCCAGTTTTCCGTCAATCAGGGCTTGGCGCAACGCATCGCGGTCGGCTTTCGATTTGATGGCGGGATTCCATTTGATGCGGTTGCCCAAACGGGCATAATCTTCATCGGAAAACCAGAGGTGATGAACGCATACTTCGGCCGTTATCCGCTTGTCTTTTATCGGTTTGTTTTCCAATAAATTCATCTCTTTTGCGGTGGAAAGGTGGAATAAATGCAAACGGGCATCGTATTTCTTGGCCAATGTTACAGCTTCTTTCGAAGATGCGTAACAGGCTTGATTGCTGCGTATTTTGGAATGAAACGAAATATCCAAGTCCTCGCCAAATTCTGCCACAAATTTTTCTTTGTTGGCACGAATAATGGCTTCGCTTTCACAATGAGCGGCAATAATGGCCTTATTTTCGGAAAACAGCCTTTCCAATGTTACCGGATTATCCACCAACATGTTTCCGGTAGAAGAACCCATGAATACTTTGATGGCGGCTGCCCGGTGAGCACCTTGCTTTTTCAGTTCGTCTGCATTATCATTGGTTGCGCCGATGAAAAGGGAGTAATTGGCCAATGATTCGCGTTGGGCAAGGGCAAATTTATCGTTCAGCGCTTCCACGGTAGTGGTTTGTGGTAACGTATTGGGCATATCCATGAACGAGGTAACACCGCCGGCTATCGCGGCACGCGATTCGCTGTGAATATCGCCTTTGTGGGTGAGACCGGGTTCGCGGAAATGAACTTGGTCGTCAATGATACCGGGGAGTAATAACAAACCGGTGGCATCAATGATTTGTTGGGGAATTTGGGCCGGTAATTCGGGCGATATGGAGTGGATGCGTTCACCGTCAATCAACACATTTGCCTGATAATGTTTGCCCTCGTTGATAATCGTGGCATTTTTAATCAACATCATTTTTTCTGCGGATACTTGTGAAACAGACTGTGCCATTTGAGCCAAAACACTCCGAACAAGGCTTCTCCAAAAATACTGCTGCTCATTTTAGAGGTGCCTTCCATGCGGTTGATGAAAATAATGGGTACTTCTTTCAAGGTAAATCCGCATTTATAAGCCGTGTATTTCATTTCTATTTGAAAAGCATAGCCTTTGAAGCGGATACTATTCAAATCAATGGTTTCCAATACCTGACGGCGGTAGCATTTGAAACCGGCAGTGGTATCGTGAATCGTCAATCCTGAAATCAACCGCACGTATTTGGAGGCAAAATAGGACAACAACACGCGCGACATCGGCCAATTCACCACATTCACTCCACTCACATAGCGCGAACCGATGGCCACATCCGCACTTTCTTCCACACAGGCTTTCAGACGGATTAAATCATCGGGATTGTGGGAGAAATCGGCATCCATCTCAAAAATATACTCGTAGGCATATTGCAAAGCCCATTTGAATCCTGCAATGTAAGCCGTACCCAAGCCCTGTTTACCGGAGCGTTCGAGCAAATGCAAGCGTTCGGGGAACTCGGCTTGCAAGGTTTTGACCACCGTTGCCGTACCATCGGGCGAACCGTCGTCAATGACCAATATATCAAACGGATGATTTAATGCAAAAACTTTGCGAATCATCTTTTCGATGTTCTCTATCTCATTGTAGGTGGGAATGATAACGATACTATCTGCCATTTTGTTCTTGGATTTTCAAATTCGGTTTCAAAGGTACGGAAATAATCATATCTTTGCAAAAAAAGAAAACATGACTTATCTTTGTGGCAATTTTAATTTAAAAGGATTATAAAATATGAAATTACACGTTGCAGCATGTATATTGGCGGTATTTTTTACCGGCTTTTTTTCAACAACCTACGCCGAAGACACTGTTAGTTTGAAGGATACGCTATCGTTACAGGAAGTATCCGTTGTTTCCGCCACAAAAACGGAAGTCAACCGCAATCAAATTCCGTTGAACATTTCAGTAATCAATCGTGAAACCATTGATGCGAGTACAGAAACCGGTATTTTGTCTATTTTATCGGAACATGTGCCGGGATTATTCGTTACCGAAAGAGGTGTAACCGGTTACGGTGTCAATGCCGGTTCTGCGGGCTTAGTCAATATCCATGGCGTGGGAAGCGGCAACCGCGTGTTGATGCTTTTCGACGGACAGCCCAATTGGGCAGGTATTTTCGGGCACCATCTTCCCGATGCTTATGTGGCTTCGGATGCCGAACGGGTGGAAGT
>JAITXK010000166.1 GCA_031284765.1 Candidatus Symbiothrix sp. | reverse complement strand
GCAGGCGATTTTCATGATTATATCCAAGTTTATGCTCGCAAAGGTAGGTTGGGCTTGGGGGGTTGGGTTTACTCAAATGGGTCTTTTTTTTATGCTGATTAGTCAATCGGTAAGGTTTTACAAGGGCAACCCACAAAATCAGAGACGCTATGCCAAACGAAGGTTTAATTCTGTCAAAAGGAGTTTGTAAATTTCTTCCCATGGTTTATTGCAAAGTTCAGTTTTTTCATCAATTAATTGTTTGTATGTTTTGGATTCAAAATAGACATCAATGGCTTGATTTACAGTCATACCATAATCAACTGCAAGTGATTGAGTAATGGTATCGTCAATGTTGCCCACATATTTTTTCTTCTTGATATGTTCAAGCATTTGCAATGATTCTATTGTACAAAGTGCAATTTGGTGTGTGGGACGGTGAAATTTTAACTCTTCAAGAAAATCAGTTTTGGATATGACACCCTCCAGATAGGCATCAATGCGTTGTGTTATATCGTCATCAGCGACAGGGCCTTCTATAATATCATAAGCATGCGCTTTACTTCCCTTTCTGCGGTTTGAAACTACAAAATCCAACCATGCTTCGTTATATTCATCAAAACGAAGCACATGTAAATCATCATCCTCGAAAGCCTCTTCATCAAAATCAAATTCTGTCACAAAGCCCTTGGTTTTGTTTGCTATTCCTTTTCTTTTTGCCCAAAATTGTGCCTGCTCCAAAATATTTGTAACATAAAAACCTTGTCCAAAATCGCGTCGCTTCTCGCACTTGGACAAATCAATATGCTCAATTGACATATAACTTCCGTGATATACTTTCATCTCAAACCTCCGTTATTTCTGCATACCTTATAAATGTCACGAATTGCCCAAAAGGGGTTGTCTGTATGAAGTGCCCACCAACATTCGTAAAGATAATCAAGCCCACCGTATTTTTTCAGGTATCGGTAGGCTTCCTGTCTGTCCATCTTGTAGGCATCTGCAAATTTGGGTATGATAAATGTGGCAAACCGAAGTTTGTTACGTGTTTCCTTTTCTAATGTATTTGTTTCCATGCTTTTATGTTTTTAATTCTATATGCAAAAGTAATGTTTTTTTTACGATTTATACAATATATGCCTGCTTTTTCACTTTTTTCTCCGTTCGCTGGTTTGTGGATATTTTCTTGACATACAGAATATTTTTTCTGTTGTATGATAATAGAAATCGCCACCAAAAACGTGGACGGCTTGGCTTACCTCAACAATTTCTTCAATGAATGTATCCTCGCAACCTCGGCAAGCGTATTTACCAAAGATGTACGGTGGAACGAATACCCCAATCCCATCCATGTAATTTGAGTCTCACGGTTTGGGGAGACCAAACGGATGGGTTTGGTCACTCCAAACCCACCCCTTTGGTCATCTCAAACCCTACCCTTTGGACACCCCATACCGGTGGGTTTATTTCATCCGGTCAGGAGTTCATCAAGTAAAAGTAGTAATTCGTTAAAATTCGAAATACCGCTTGGCATTGTAATAGGAAATATCTTCGACTAATTGAGCCAGGAAAGGTAATTCGGAAGCAGGCAACAAGCCCTGCTCCACATCGTTTCCGATCAGATTGCACAATACGCGGCGGAAATATTCGTGGCGCGGATAGGATAAGAAACTGCGCGAGTCGGTCAGCATGCCGACAAAACGGCTCAACAAGCCTAACGCGGACAGAGAATTCATCTGCGCCTCCATGCCGTACTTTTGGTCCAGGAACCACCAGCCCGAACCGAACTGTATTTTTCCGGCAACGGGGCCTTCCTGGAAATTGCCCAGCATGGTAGCAATCAGGTCGTTATCCTTCGGATTCAGGTTGTAGAGGATGGTTTTTGCCAGTTTGCCTTCGCCGGCCAAGCGGTTCAGCAGTTTGGACAGGGATTTTGCCGTGCTCCAGTCGCCGATGGAATCGAAGCCGGTGTCGGGGCCTGCCTGTTTGAACATCCGGGTGTTGTTGTTGCGCAAGGCTCCGTAATGAAACTGCTGTGTCCATCCTTTCGAATCATCCATTTTAGCAAATTCATACAACATGCAGGATTTGAATTGGAGAATCTCTTCCTGCGACAGCATCGTTCCGCCGTAAACGGTATTAAAAATCGCCTGAATTTCCGCATGCGTGTACGCTTCGGCATAAAACTCTTCAATGCCGTGGTCGGATAATTTGCAACCCACCGATGCGAAGAAATCGTGGCGGACTTGCAAGGCCTGCAACAAATCGTCAAACCGGTGGATGGAGACACCCGCAACATCCGACAGTTTTTCGATGTAAGTCCTGAAATCAGCGGGCGATTCTACCGCCATCGCTTTATCCGGCCGCCAGGTCGGCAAAACCTGCACTTCAAACCCTTCTTTTTTCAGGGCGATGTGGTATTCCAGGGAATCAACCGGGTCGTCGGTTGTACAAACCAGCTCTACATGATAGTGCTTCATTAAGCCGCGTGCTGAATATTCGGGCTTTTGAAGCAAGGCCGTACAGTGGTCGTAGATTTCCTGTGCCGTTTCGGGCTTTAAAATTTGATGGATGCCGAATGCCGTTTTCAATTCCAAATGCGTCCAATGATACAAGGGATTGCGCATGGTATAGGGTACGGTTTCCGCCCATTTCTCAAATTTTTCCCAATCGGAAGTTTCTTTGCCCGTGATGTACCGTTCATCTATGCCGTTGGTGCGCATGGCACGCCACTTATAATGGTCGCCTTCCAGCCAGATTTGTCCCAAGTTGTCGAATCGGCGGTTGCCGGCAATCATTTTCGGGTCCAAATGACAATGGTAGTCGATAATTGCTTGCTTTTTAGCGTGTTCGTGATAGAGTTGCTGCGCTGTTTCTGTTTGCAGGACAAAATTTTCATCTAAAAATGCTTTCATGGATGTTTCAAATTTAATTGGGGTGCAATATTAGTCATTTTACAGGATAAATGCAAGCGTACCAACCGATCCGTCAACAAAAGCAAAAGCAAGGAAAACACGCTTAATAGTACATGTGCGTATAACAATAAGTACTTTCAACAATGACATCATTCTCTCGTTCGTGCATGGATATTTTCCCTTCTTTTAATAAACAGCCCAACGAAAGCATGATATTCAACTGTTTGTCATCCATTAATCCACATAATTGTTTCAGAGACAATTTTTCATTTTGTGATAACAGAAAAACAATTTTTTTGGCTTTCCCTTCCAATTCTTTTTTGTTCATAACTATAAAATTTAATAATTAGACATGCATGATTTCTACAACCAAAATTATGGCATTTAAATGACAACTCCTTGTCATTAGAAGTGCAATACGCCGAATTTTACCCTCTAATTTTGATAAACTTCGTTTTAAAAAAAACAATTCATTACAAATACTGAAACAATTTTCTTGTTTTACTTGTTAAATAAACGAAATCCGAAATTTGTTTCCGATTTGGGTATGCAAATGAAGAAAAGATTGTTTACAAAAGTAATTAAAAATGAAAAATGTAGAAGAAGAGTTTCATGTACAATTTGTAGCAACCATCAGAGAGAAACTACCTGAAAGGGGTAGAGTTGCCAATGCGTTGATTGATTTGTTGTGTGTTGAAAAAGAAGGAGTGTACAGGCGGTTGCGCGGAGAAGTACCTTTCACTTTTTCCGAAATCATGAAAATTTCCAACTACTATAATATTTCATTGGATAATCTGATCGGCATAGTATCGCCTTATCGAAGTAAATCGTTGCATTTGCATATTCAGAATTATTTCGATATGAGTGAAGTGGATTACAAGATGAGTCGGGATTACATAACTGCCATTCAGCAAGCTTCCGGCAGTCCGTATGCCGAATTTGGATTTGCGACCAACATTTTGCCTTTGCATGCCTCCGTTTTGCATCCGCCCCTTTTCCGGTTTTACATGTTGAAATGGATGTATCAGTTTGGCGATTCGAAATCCGTATTGCCCTATTCGGCCATTCATATTTCACCCGAATTGCGAGAATTTCATGACCAGTATATTGCTTCGTCTCGATTAATTAAATATACTTATATCATTTGGGACGAATTCTTTTTGCTGCATTTGATTAGCGATATTCAATACTTCCATTCCATCCGGTTGTTAACGGAGGCAGAAGTAGCCCTGCTCAAATCGGAAATCGAGCATTTATTGCAAAATATAGAAAAATTGTCCATCCGGTGTTCTTTTCCCAATGGCAATAAGATTGATATGTTTATTTCCAATATACATTTAGAAACCTCTTATTCCTATCTTTCAACAGATAAAATGTACATTTCCATGATTGATGCCTTTACATTGGGCGCTGTAACCTCGCTCGAATCAAGTGTTTGCGATCAGATGAAAACATGGATGCACTCCTTGAAGCGCACCGCTACGCTGATTTCAGGCACAGAGAAGCCTCGAATTGATTTTTTTGAAAGGCAGTGGAAATGGGTGGAGAAGCTTTGAAAATACGAGGTTGGGGAATGATAGCAGTCATTGCAGGCAGCTTACATGAATTGATTATTGCTTTTCAGGATATTGGGTTTTCATCCATTCTTCCAATTTCAATAACTCATCACGATAATGGGCGGCTTCGAGAAAGTTCAACTTCTTGGAGGCGTCCATCATCATTTTACGGGTAGTTTCAATCGTTTTTTGTAATTGCGGTTGAGTCATCTTTTTTACTACCGGATCGGCGACAAGCCAAACCGTTTCTTCCGGTGCAACATAAGGTTTACTTTTCGAATGTATCAAATTGCCCCGCAAAGCCGATTGCGTCGTTTTATGAATGGGTTGCGGCGTAATATTGTGTTGTGCATTATAGAGCATTTGCTTCTCCCTGCGACGGTTGGTTTCGTCCATCGTTTTCTGCATACTGAACGTGATGTTATCGGCATAAAAAATCACACGACCATCCACATTGCGGGCGGCACGGCCTGCTGTCTGTGTCAAGGAACGATACGAGCGCAAGAAACCTTCTTTATCCGCATCCAAAATAGCCACTAATGACACTTCGGGTAAATCCAGTCCTTCGCGCAAAAGGTTGACACCAATCAAGACATCGAAAACACCTTGCCGCAGGTTTTCCATGATTTCGATGCGTTCCAAGGTTTCCACCTCCGAATGAATATAAGCGGTTTTAATACCGTAACGGATAAAATAAGCATTCAGTTCTTCCGCCATACGCTTGGTTAACGTGGTAACTAAAGTCCTTTCTCCTTTTTCGGTTCGCACTTGTATTTCTTCCATCAAATCATCCATTTGATTCAAACTGGGACGGATTTCAATAATGGGGTCTAATAAACCGGTCGGACGAACCACTTGTTCCGTTACCACTCCTTCACACATTGCCAGTTCAAAATCGGCAGGCGTGGCGCTGATACATATTTTTTGAGGTGTAAGCGCCTCAAATTCATCGAAAGTCAATGGACGATTATCAATTGCGGCGGGCAAACGGAATCCGTATTCGACCAAATTGAGTTTTCGGGAATGGTCTCCTCCATACATGGCGCCAATTTGCGGAATAGTTACGTGGCTCTCATCAATGACCGTCAGAAAATCTTTTGGAAAATAATCCAGCAAACAGAATGGACGGGATCCTGCCTCCCTCCCGTCAAAATAACGGGAATAATTTTCTATACCGGAACAATAACCCAATTCCCGAATCATTTCCAAATCGTAAGTAACCCGTTCGTACAAACGTTTGGCTTCATAAACCTTACCTTCAGAATTTAAAAACTTAACCCGTTCGCCCAAATCCAAATCAATTTGCTGCACTGCCCCATTGATACGCTCCTGAGTTGTAACGAATATATTGGCGGGATAAATATCGTAAAAATCGAATGGTTCCAGCAATTGACCGCTTTCGGGGTCAAAAGTATAAATTTCTTCAATTTCGTCGCCCCAAAAAAGAACGCGTAGAGCAACATCATTATATGCCAAATAAATGTCCACCGTATCACCGTTAACCCTGAAATGCCCACGTGTAAATTCAATCTGATTCCGCGAATATAAACTCGAAACCAGTTTATGCAAAAAAACATTCCGCGAAAAAATCATGCCCCGCTTGACGGAAACAACATTTTCCTTAAAATCTTCCGGATTTCCCATACCGAATATACAGGAAACAGACGATATGATAATCACGTCTTTTCGGCCCGATAACAAAGCGGATGTCGCGGCCAATCGCAATTTCTCAATCTCGTCATTGATGGCCAAATCTTTTTCGATATAGGTATTTGTTGTAGGAATAAAGGCTTCGGGCTGATAATAATCGTAATACGAAACAAAATATTCAACAGCGTTATTCGGAAAAAAAGACTTGAATTCGCTGTATAACTGTGCGGCCAAAGTCTTGTTATGGCTCAAAACTAAAGTCGGTCTATTCAGTTCCTTGATAACATTTGCTACGGTAAATGTTTTTCCCGAACCGGTTACACCCAACAATGTTTGGTAAGGTAAGTTCTGCCTCACCCCATTGACCAATTCTTCGATTGCTTGAGGCTGATCGCCGGTTGGTTGATAATCAGATATTAGTTCAAAATTCATCAGCCCCATTTGTCCACTCCGGTAACTGCCCCCAAGTGATTTTTATTCTCCTTTCAATTGGAGTTTTGCCCGTTCAATATATTTATCGATGGATACCGCTTCCGGCGATTGAGGATATTGCGATTTAATTTTTTCATAAACCGCTAATGCTTTTTTGTATTCGCCCAAACTTTCGTAAGCAATCGCTTCTTTATTCAAATAAATCGGACTGAATTGCGAACTGTTGGCTTTGGCTGCTGCTTTACCGAAATAAGAAACGCTTTCTTTTACATTTCCTAAATTAACTTCGCAATCGCCAATCGCGGCAAGCACTTGCGCTCCGAACAATTGGTCTTTGATACTGTAACTTTTCAGATGTTTCAAAGCGGATTCATAATCTTTCAATTGATATTCGCAAAGACCGGCATAAACTTTGGATAAATTGGACGAGGACGTACTGCCAAAATCACTGATCACATCCAAAAATCCTAAATTACCTAAACTGTCACCATTCAATGCCAATTCCCATTGTTGCGATTCAAAATAATTTTGAGCAACAAAAATAGCCTTTTCTGCCTCATGAGATTTTGGAACCAAATAATAATAGTGGAAACCAATAGAACCTATTACTATTATAATGATTGCTGCAATAGCAACGATCGTTTGTTTCAAGTATTTTTCTACGAATACATCTGTTTTTGAAAGAAGTTCGCCTACATTTTTTTCTACCAAAGTAGGTTCGTCACTCGTATATGTCTTTTTTGCCATTTGTTTATATAATTATAAATGTTTATATTTGCACCTGTATTTAAATCGGACTGCAAAAGTAAATCTTTTATGAGAATAAATAAAATTTTTTCTTTGTTTTTTTCCGGTTGTGACTTGATTTTTGGATGGAATTAAAGATAAATGTGTTAATTAACATTAAAGTTGGGTTCTTGTAAAACATTTTCGAATAAACCACGTTTTATATGCAAAGAGTGTTATTTCATTAGTTATAGTTAAGGGTTAGTAATTCAATTTGGAAGGTTGGCAAAGTGATTTTGCCAACCTTTATTTTTATAATACTTTTTTATTTGCCTTTATGCTTTGAAATTACACAACTTTATTCTATTTTTGCAGAGAAATTCACCCAGGTATGACGGAAGATCAGGCAAAGCTATTGTATATTTTTGAAG
Source organism: Candidatus Symbiothrix sp. (assembly GCA_031284765.1). Classification (GTDB taxonomy): domain Bacteria; phylum Bacteroidota; class Bacteroidia; order Bacteroidales; family Azobacteroidaceae; genus Azobacteroides. Next base: position 6,855 of record JAITXK010000166.1, on the reverse strand, counting down.
ATCAGGTTCGCAAACTCATGCACGTTTGCGAAAATTTGAAACAAGAAAATAATGAGCTGAACCTTCAATTAGCGGCATTAAACAAGTTAAACAGCGGTTTACAAGAAGATAATAAAACCATAAAAGTAAAATATGAGAATCTGAAAACGGCAAGAATTATATCGGTTAAACAAGACGATTTGAAAGGAGCTAAAAACAGATTGTCGAAATTAGTGAAAGAAGTCGATAAGTGCATTGCACTGATGAACAGTTAAAAAATAAGTGCAATATGGACGAAGATTTTTTTAAAATACAATTAAAATTAGTTGATAAACATTTCCCCTATACCTGTAAACGGTCGGAAGAGGCAAATTTGCGGAAAGCCGCAACAAACCTTACCGACAAATATATGGAGTATAGTTCTTATTATTCACAAGCCGATTTTGAACAAAAAGATTTATTAAAATTGGTAGGCTTTCATTTCTCTCTGGAATTATTGGAAGATAATCAAAAAGAAGACATGTCGCCCTTAGTAAATAAAATAGAACAACTGAACAAAGAGTTGGAAATATACCTTCAATCCTTTTAACTGATAATATTGTTTTTTAAATTGACTTACACTAATTGCTTTTAAGTTTTTCTTAGAAAGGCAGTTGGTGCTTTTTTTATAAAAGAGAGAATGAATTAGAGAAGATAGAATAATTAAAATACTAATAAATTAAATAAAAAAGTATGATAACAACAATCATAATCGCTGCAATCATAGCCTTCCTGATCGGAGGGGCTGCAACATGGTATGTATTCAATTCACTTACCACATCCCGAAGTAAAAAGATGCTCAAAGAAGCGCAAAAAGAAGCCGAAGCAATCAAAAAAGACAAATTGCTGGAAGTGAAAGAAAAATTTATTTCGCTAAAAGCCGATCTTGAGCAACAAGTCAGCGCCCGAAATTCCAAGTTGCAATCGCAGGAAGCTCGGTTGAAACAGCAAGAAATGTCTATCAATCAACGACAGAGCGAATTTGCGAAGAGAAGAAACGAATTGGATGCGGTTCGCGAAAACCTGAACAGCCAATTGGAAATGGTGGAAAAGAAAAAACAAGATTTGGACAAAATCCATAAGATGGAAATCGAACGACTGGAAGCGCTATCCGGCCTTTCCGCCGAAGAAGCCAAAGAACGTTTGTCGCAATCGTTGAAAGAAGAAGCGCAAACAGCGGCCTCCGCCTACATCAACGAAGTAATGGAAGAAGCCAAGATGACGGCTAACAAAGAAGCTAAAAAGATTGTCGTTCAATCCATTCAACGCGTGGCAACGGAAACAGCTATCGAGAACGCCATCACGGTTTTCCCCATCGACTCCGACGAAATCAAAGGACGGATTATCGGTCGCGAAGGCCGTAATATCCGCGCATTGGAAGCTGCAACGGGCATCGAAATCATTGTAGATGATACTCCCGAAGCCATTATTCTTTCCGGCTTCGATCCGGTTCGCCGTGAAATTACCCGTTTGGCCTTGCACCAATTGATTCAGGACGGACGTATCCACCCCGCCCGCATTGAAGAAGTGGTAAATAAAGTCCGCAAACAAGTGGAAGAAGAAATCATCGAAACCGGGAAACGGACAACGATCGACTTGGGCATCCACGGCCTGCACCCCGATTTGATTCGGATGATTGGCCGGATGAAATACCGTTCCTCTTACGGTCAGAATTTGTTGCAACACTCGCGTGAAACAGCCAATTTGTGTGCCATCATGGCGTCCGAATTAGGATTGAACACGAAAAAAGCCAAACGCGCCGGATTGCTGCACGATATTGGTAAAGTACCTGATGATGAACCGGAATTGCCGCACGCCATTTTAGGTATGAAAATGGCCGAAAAATACAAAGAAAAACCGGATATCTGCAACGCTATCGGCGCTCACCACGATGAAACGGAAATGACCAGTCTGTTAGCCCCGATTGTGCAGGTCTGCGATGCCATTTCAGGCGCTCGTCCGGGCGCTCGCCGCGAAATTGTGGAAGCCTATATCAAACGGTTGAACGATTTGGAACAATTGGCGCTTTCCTATCCGGGCGTAATGAAAACCTACGCCATTCAGGCCGGCCGTGAACTGCGCGTTATCGTAGGCGCTGACCGGATTACGGATGTGGAAACGGAAAATTTGTCCAACGAAATTGCTAAAAAAATTCAAGATGAGATGACTTATCCGGGACAAGTGAAGATTACGGTTATTCGGGAAACGCGAGCGGTTGCTTTTGCAAAATAACAAACGCATGAACGTAGCAATCATTGATTACAATGCAGGAAACATTTATTCCGTGACCTATGCCTTGAAACGCTTAGGCATCCACCCATTGGTGACGGCAGACAAAGAAGCCTTGCAAACCGCCGACAAAGTGATTTTCCCCGGCGTGGGCGAAGCAAAAACCACCATGGAATATCTGCAATCGCACAAATTGGACAAACTGATTGTGGATTTGAAACAGCCGCTTTTAGGAATCTGCCTGGGACTGCAACTGATGTGCCGCCATTCGGAAGAAGGCAATGTAGATTGTTTGGGCATTTTCGATGCACCGGTCGTCCGCATCCAACCCGAAAGGCACGAGGATAAAGTTCCCCATATCGGTTGGAATACATTGACCGAACTGAAAAGTCCTTTATATAAAGGTATCCAGGAAAACGAATTTGTGTTTTTTGTGCACAGCTATTACGTTCCGGTCAATGCGCATACGATTGCAACAACGAATTATATACAAGATTTCAGTTCCTCTTTGCATAAAGATAATTTTTACGCGACTCAGTTTCATCCTGAAAAGAGCGGACAAATCGGCGAAACGATTTTGAGAAATTTTTTAGACATTTTGAAATGATAGAAATAATTCCCGCCATTGATATTTTGGGAGGCAAATGCGTACGCTTGTCCAAAGGCGACTATGCACAACAAAAAGTGTATAACGAAGACCCTTTGGAAGTGGCCAAAATGTTTGAAGACCAGGGGCTGCATCGCGTACACATTGTTGATTTGGACGGTGCCAAAGCCAATCGCATCATCAATTATCAGGTGTTGGAAAAAATTGCCGCCCACACTTCATTAGTGATTGATTTCGGAGGCGGTTTAAAATCCGATTCCGATTTGGAAATTGCATTCGACAGTGGCGCTCAAATGGTTACGGGAGGCAGTATCGCCGTGAAAAATCCCGCTGTTTTTCAACGGTGGATTGATAAATTCGGCGGTACGCACATCATTCTGGGAGCCGATGCGCGGGACAACAAAATATCGGTCAGCGGATGGACGGAAGATACCGAACAAGAGTTGATACCGTTCATCCTGCATTGGCGCAAACAAGGCATTTACCGCATCATTTGCACCGACATTAGCAAAGACGGCATGTTGGAAGGGCCGAATATAGAATTGTATAAACAAATCCTCGAACAGGACCCGCAGGCTTATTTAATTGCCAGCGGAGGTGTCAGCTCATTGGACGATGTAATGCAACTGGAACAAGCCGGTATTCCTTCGGTAATTATCGGAAAAGCCATTTACGAAGGGAAAATACAGCTAAAGGATTTGTTGCGCTTCACAAAATAAAGAAATTAAGAGATACAACGCACATGCTTGCCAAACGAATCATACCCTGCCTGGACGTCAAAAACGGAACAACCGTTAAAGGCGTACATTTCGTCGATTTTCGCGATGCCGGCGACCCTGTGGAATTGGGAAAACAGTACAGCGACCAAGGCGCGGACGAATTGGTGTATTTAGACATTACCGCCTCGCATGAAGGACGAAAAACCTTTCTGGATGTGGTACGCCGTGTCGCTGCCACTATCAGTATTCCTTTTACCGTTGGCGGGGGAATCAATGAGTTGAGCGACGTGGATAAATTATTGAATGCAGGCGCAGATAAAGTGTCAATTAATTCTTCAGCCATCCGAAACCCACAGTTAATTGAAGACATTGCACGGAATTTCGGCTCACAAGTGTGTGTCGTTGCCATTGATGCTAAACCCGCCGGAGGAAGCGAACAAAAAGCAGTCGAAACATGGGTGTGCTACTTAAACGGCGGCAGAATCCCAACCGGCAAAAACCTCTTTGACTGGGCCAAAGAAGCCGAAAACCGCGGTGCAGGCGAAATACTATTTACCTCTATGGCACACGACGGCGTAAAAACCGGCTACGCCAACGAAGCATTGTCCATTTTATCGGAGGCCTTAAACATTCCGATTATTGCTTCTGGAGGCGCTGGAGAAAAAGAACATTTTCGGGATGCGTTTGTTTTTGGAAAAGCGGATGCCGCTTTAGCTGCCAGCGTATTCCATTTCGGAGAAATCAAGATAAATGAATTGAAACACTATTTACACAATGAAGGAATTTCAGTTAGACTTTGACAAAATGGGCGGTTTGATTCCGGCCATTATCCAAGACAATCAAACGAGTAAAGTGCTGATGTTGGGGTTCATGAATCCCGACGCACTGGCTAAAACACAGAAAATCGGCAAAGTAACGTTTTTCAGCCGTACCAAACAACGCTTGTGGACCAAAGGCGAAACAAGCGGTAATTTTTTAAATGTCGTTTCCATTGCTCATGATTGCGACCACGATACCTTACTGATTAAAGTCAATCCGGTTGGCCGGGTTTGCCATACAGGCGCCGACACCTGCTTCAACGAAAAAAACGAAGCAGATATTTTATTCCTGAGCTATTTGCAGGATTTCATCGAACGCCGCTACAGGGAGATGCCCAAAGGTTCTTATACCACCTCGTTATTCAACGAAGGAGTGAACCGGATGGCACAAAAAGTAGGTGAAGAAGCCGTAGAAACCGTTATCGAAGCCACGACCGGCAACGACGAACGCCTGATTTATGAAGCCTCCGACTTGCTGTATCACCTCATTGTACTGCTAACCGGCAAAGGCTACCGCATTGAAGATTTGGCAAGAGAATTAAAAGCACGACACAAATAATATGGAAGACCTATTAATTCAATACAACCAGGTAGAACTCTGCCGCGGAGAAAACAGCATTTTGCAGCATGTGAATTTTGAACTGCACAAAGGTGAATTTCTATACATCATCGGCAAAGTCGGTTCGGGAAAAAGCTCTTTGCTCAAGACTTTCTATCGCGATATCCCCATTGAAAGCGGACAAGCCCTGATTTTAGATTACAACTTGATGAAAATCAAAAAAAATCAAATTCCGCTCTTGCGCAGACAGATAGGCATTGTGTTTCAAGATTTTCAATTATTAACCGACCGTTCGGTAAACGCCAATCTTGAATTTGTGCTGAAAGCCACAGCCTGGAAAGACAAAAACAGTATCCATGAACGCATTCAAGAAGTTTTGAAGCAAGTCGGCATGACGAATAAAGGCTACAAAATGCCTCACGAATTATCGGGCGGCGAACAACAACGGATTGTCATTGCCCGCGCCCTGCTCAATGCGCCCAAAATCATTCTGGCTGATGAACCCACCGGTAATCTGGATGTGGAATCGGGAAACAAAATCGTGCAACTGCTTCACGACATTTGCAGCAATGGAACTGCCGTTGTCATGACCACACACAATTACCAATTGGTGCAGAAGTTTCCCGCCAAACTAATGAAATGCGAAGACGGGAAATTGTTTGCAATCTCCCTTTGAACAAGTGAAGGTTTATTTTTCCAATTCTCGAATCAATAACGCTTTCAAAGCGTCATCAGAAGGAGGAGGAGCATCGGGAGAAACAACACGCCCCTGTTTATCAAAAACCAGACAGCGTGGAATGCCCTTGATTTGATAGTCATTCATCACTTTGCTGCCAGGCCCCGACCAAATCTGAACGCCCGGTAAACCTTGCGTTTGAATCATTTCCACCCATTTGACTTTGTCTTTTTCCTTATCAATCGAAATGCCGATAACAACAAAATCTTTATTTTTCATTTCTTCCGCTAACTTTTTCAGCGCCGGAAATTCGCGACGGCAGTGACCGCACCACGTAGCCCAAACATCCACCAAGACGACTTTTCCCCTGAAATCCGACAAAGAACGCAAGTTTCCTTCCGTATCGGGATAGGAAAAATCGGCAGCCGTTACACCTTCTTGGACCTTATAAAGCGAGGAACCGAATTTTTCCGCTTCTTTGATTTGTTCCGGTAGAATGTATTGCCCATAGAACTTCATAAATGCCTCGTATTCGTCCTGCGTTTTCGCACGTTTCAGCGCACGAAGGGTGAAATCGCTTTTCAAAATTGGATTGCGAATATATGCCAATTCAAAATCGGGCGATGTATCTTGAATCCCTTTATCCACACGGGCAAATAACAAGTAATTGTTCATCATTTTAATACCTTCGGGATAAAGCAACAAATCATCGCCTGCCAATTTTTGAGTTGGGTTAACGCTTTGATAAAACGCAATCATATCCTCTTTTTTAGGATGTTTCGTGCGAGGCGTATAGAGAAAATTTGTAAAATAATAATCCAAATCGTAATCCATTTTGGTGCGTAACAATTGGTCAAAAGACTTGTTTCCGCTATGAATCTGTTGTTTGATGGTGGCGGTTTTGCTCAGCAAGGCTTCAAAATCGGGGAAGAAATCTTCGTAAGTGGAACGACCTGCCGACCAAAAAAACAGGGCCTTTTGGCGCACCAAATCCGATGCGTCCAGCCATTGATAAAGCGCCTTGTTTTCTTGCGAAATGCTTCCCTGCCACTCCACCTGGTCTTTCAGAATATTCAACTGCAATTGGTCCCCCGGTTGGATATAGAGGAGATATTCCTGACGGTCGTTGGAAAGGATATAAAATCCGGCGGCTTCGGGAACAAACAGAAATCCGTATTCACCGTTGGGACCGGTTTTTACGGTGGCAACCGTTTGGGGTTTGCCATTTT
>JAITXK010000075.1 GCA_031284765.1 Candidatus Symbiothrix sp. | reverse complement strand
TACAGGTAGTAAAAAGTTGTTGTATAACCATGTTCATTTCATTAAACTGCAAATGTACAAATTTTGTATTATTTTGTTATCCAATAAGGGGAGATGTTTTTCCGAATCCAAAAAAAACGCCCACTTCTTTTTTAATTCATTTAATTTCATTATTTTTACGGCTCGTTTAACACCTAATTGGTTTACAAATGCAGGTTTATTGTTTATTGTCACTGATTTCAATGTCAAGCATGGTCGAATGGTTGAAACACCACTGGCTGTGGCTTGCCTCGTCAAATAAATCCTGCAATTATTCCGGAACACATTCAAAACAATTATATCTGATTTTATTGTTCAACCTCATTAATAATAATTACCATGAAAGTTTATCAAACAAATGAAATTAAGAACATTGCCCTCATTGGCAGTTCTGGCGCAGGGAAAACCACTCTCTCAGAAGCAATGCTTTACGAGAGTGGAGTTATAAAACGCAGAGGCACAGTAGATAGCGGCAATACCGTTACCGACTACTTCCCAGTGGAAAAAGAGTATGGCTACTCGGTTTTTTCAACCATCTTCAGCGTGGAATGGAACAACAAGAAGTTGAATTTCATTGACAATCCGGGTTCGGATGATTTTGCAGGAGGCGCTGTCTCAGCTTTGAACATCACCGATACTGCATTGATGGTTCTCAACGGTCAATACGGCGTGGAAGTCGGCACCATCAACATGTTTCGTTACACGGAAGCCACGGGGAAGCCGGTTATTTTTCTCATTAATCAATTGGATAAAGAGAATGCCGACTACGACAAAATCTTGGCCCAACTGAAAGAAACCTACGGCGGGAAAGTCGTTCCCATTCAGTATCCGGTGCAAACGGGACAAAACTTCCACCAGATGGTTGATGTGCTGAAAATGAAAATGTACCAATGGAAACCCGAAGGCGGCACCCCCGATATTCTGGACATCCCCGCTTCGGAATTGGAAAAAGCACAGGAATTGCACAACGCACTCATCGAATCGGCCGCCGAAAACGATGAAGGCTTGATGGAAAAATTCTTCGAACAAGGCACGCTGACCGAAGACGAGATGCGCGAAGGCATCCGCAAAGGCCTGCTGGTACGCGGCATGTTCCCCGTCCTTTGCGCCTCGGGCGGAAAAGACATGGGCGTTCGCCGTTTGATGGAATTTTTGGGCAACAATGTCCCGACTGTGGACGAAATGCCCGCCTACGTCAACACCGAAGGCAAGGAAATCAAACCGGACACAGGTGCCCCCACCAGCCTTTTCATCTTCAAAACTACCGTTGAACCGCATATTGGACGGGTGTCGTATTTCAAAGTCATGTCCGGAACCGTTAAAGCGGGCGATGACGTGATGAACGAAGACCGCGGATCGAAAGAACGCATCTCCCAATTATTCGTCGTGGCGGGACAAAACCGTACGGAAGTGGCCGAACTGCATGCCGGCGACGTCGGCGCTACCGTCAAACTAAAAGATGTAAACACCGGCAACACCTTGAACGACAAAGGCGTTGACAACCGGTTCAATTTCATCAAATATCCCAATTCCAAATATCGCCGCGCCATCAAGGCGGTCAACGAAGCGGATTCGGAAAAGATGATGGAAATCCTGCACCGCATGCGCGCCGAAGACCCGACCTGGGTAGTGGAACAATCCAAAGAACTGAAACAAATCCTCCTTTCGGGACAAGGCGAATTCCACCTGAAAACGCTGAAATGGCGCATCGAAAACAACGACAAGTTGCCCATCGAATTTCTGGAGCCTAAGATTCCGTATCGCGAAACGATTACCAAATCGGCGCGTGCCGACTACCGCCACAAAAAACAATCGGGCGGCGCGGGACAATTCGGTGAAGTCCATTTGATTATCGAACCCTATCAGGAAGGCATGCCGATGCCCGAAGTCTATAAATTCAACGGACAGGAATTTAAGATTCAGGCACGCGACGTGCAGGAACTTCCCTTGGACTGGGGCGGAAAATTAGTCTTTGTCAACTCCATTGTCGGCGGTTCGATTGATGCACGTTTCTTGCCGGCCATCCTCAAAGGCATCATGGCACGGATGGAGCAAGGTCCATTGACCGGCTCGTATGCCCGCGACGTGCGCGTCATCGTCTATGACGGCAAGATGCACCCGGTGGATTCCAATGAAATCTCGTTCATGCTGGCAGGCCGGAATGCATTCTCGGAAGCCTTCAAAAACGCAGGCCCCAAAATCCTCGAACCGGTGTATGACGTGGAAGTATCCCTTCCTGCCGAATACATGGGCGACGTAATGGGCGATTTGCAAGGCCGCCGCGCCATGATTATGGGCATGAATTCGGAAAAAGGCTACGAAAAACTGTTGGCGAAAGTGCCGCTGAAGGAAATGGGCAGCTATTCCACTTCCCTGAGTTCGATTAGCGGAGGGCGCGCTTCTTTCACGATGAAGTTTGCGGCTTACGAACTGGTGCCGAGCGATGTACAGGATAAGTTATTGAAGGAATACGAAGCGCAGCAAGAGGCGGATTAATCTGCCTTGGGAAGCCATTTTATACAATAAATTCATCCGAAAGACCTTGCAATCAAAATTGCAAGGACTTTTCATAAACAGGCAATCTATAAATTCCCCCTGTTAAAATTTGGATATATTTAAACGAATGTTTAACTTTGCAGAAAATTTGAATTCATTTTGGTAATGAAATTACACACAATAGATGTGAAAGACCGGATACTCAATGTCGCCCGGGAACTGTTTATCGCGAATGGCTATAACGGTACAAGTATCCGGGATATAGCCGCGGCTTCGGATACGAATTTGGCTCATATTAAGTACTATTTCCAATCCAAGTACAGCCTGTTTGAAATCATCTTTGAGGAAGCTTTTGACATATTGGTGGAGCGAATCTTTTCCATAGTACAGTCGGACATGCCCTTTTTTGATCTGGTGGAAGCATGGATAAATGCTTATTATGAGATCCTACCCGAATACCCTCAAATCCCGATTTTTATTATTAACGAGGTGAATCACAATCCCGAACAACTCACGGAGATGATCAAAAAACGAATACCGCAACAGATATTCAACCAACTATCCAACCGCCTTGAAGAAGAACACAGGAAAGGGATCATAAAAGAAACTACAGCTATCGACTTTGGCTTGAATGTGGTGTCGTTGTGCGTATTTCCTTTTATATGCGGCAAACTCATAATTAAAGTGGCGGATATTTCTTCTGAGGAATACCTTGCCCTTTTGGAGCAGCATAAGGAATTTGTCATCCGCTTTATTTTGGATGCATTGAAGCCGTAATTTTTACTCAATAAACGAAACAGTCATTTTGATATATTATACATCATGAAAATAAAAAGTATTTGTAAGATAGGAATTGATATTGGTTCCACTACGCTGAAAGTAATCATTTTGAATAGTGTAAACGAAATCATCTACAAAGTTTACCGGCGGCACAAAGCCAATATCAATGAGGTATTGACCGAAGAATTGACCGCAATTACGCAACAATTTCCCAATACGGAATTTACGGTGAGCATCACCGGCTCGGCAGGAATGGGAATTGCCGAACGCATCGGTATTCCGTTTGTGCAGGAGGTAGTCGCCTCCATCGAAGTCATCAAAAAGGAACATCCGGATACGCATATCCTGATGGATTTAGGAGGAGAAGATGCCAAGATGGTCTTTTTTGAACCTAACAAACAACCGGATATTCGCATGAATGGCAATTGCGCCGGAGGAACGGGAGCTTTTATTGACCAGATGGCCGATTTAATGCATATCACCGTGGAAGAACTGGGAAAACAGGCATTGCAATACGAAAAAATCTATCCGGTGGCCTCCCGCTGCGGCGTATTTGCCAAAACGGATGTGCAAAACCTGATCTCACGGAATGTGCCGGTGCCCGATGTGGCCATGTCGATACTGCACACCGTGGCTTTGCAGAGCATAACAACCTTGGCAAAGGGCTGTAGCATCCAACCGAAAATCGTGTGCGCCGGAGGGCCGCTGACTTTTCTTCCGGCATTGCGGAATGCTTTCAGCAAGTTGCTGTCGGTGAAGGAAACCGACATCTTCTTGCCGGACAACAGTGAGTATTTTCCGGCCTATGGAACGGCTTTGTACCGCCCCGAAGAACAAGTTATTCAAGATATTCAACCACTGATCCGAAAATTGGATGCAACCAATAGCAATAATCAACGGAAAGATACGCTGCCTGCGTTGTTTGACAATGAAACCGCTTATCAACAGTGGATAAAAGACCGGAAGATCAAGCCATTAAAGAAAATCGAACTCACCCAAGGGAAAGAGATCAACTGCTTCTTGGGTATAGATTCCGGTTCAACCACCACCAAAATCCTGATTATGGACGAGGACACGAACATCGTCTATAATTATTATGCAAGTAATGAAGGGAATCCTTTGAAAAAGGTTGTAGAAGGATTGAATCTTTTTTACAAGGAAGTAGCAGAAAAAGGCGTTTCTTTCCGATTTATCTCTTCTGCAGCAACCGGTTATGGAGAAGATTTGATCAAGTCGGCGCTGAACCTCGACTATGGCATTGTAGAAACCATGGCGCACCTTTCGGGAGCGCAATACGTTGACCCTGAAGTGTCTTTTGTGTTGGATATTGGCGGACAGGATATGAAATCTATTTTCACTCATCATGGGGTCATATCCAATGTGGAACTGAATGAAGCCTGCTCTTCCGGTTGCGGATCGTTTTTGCAGAACTTCGCTGCCACCATGAACTTATCGCTTGCCGAGTTTACCCGTTCGGCCTGTCTGGCAGAATATCCGAGCGATTTGGGCACGCGCTGTACTGTTTTCATGAATTCCAAAGTCAAACAGTCCTTGCGGGAAAATGCCACGCTGGGAGATATTGCCGCGGGATTGGCGTATTCGGTCGTCAAGAATTGCCTTTTCAAGGTATTGAAAATAGCCAACCTCAACCTGTTGGGTGAACACATTGTGGTTCAAGGCGGAACGTTCCGCAACGACGCCGTATATCGCGCCTTGGAATTGCTGTCCGGCAAATCGGTCAGTTCAACCGATCATCCCGAATTGATGGGTGCATTGGGCGCTGCATTGTACGCCCAACGGATGTGGACACTCCAACCTCATCCAACCAAGTTCACGGGGCAAGAAGCGTTGCCGGATATCAACCTGATCCATACGAAAGAATTGCAATGCAAAGGATGCACCAATACCTGTTCCGTTCTCCGTTTTCAATTTGACAACGGGAACATCTGCTATGCCGGCAATAAATGCGAGAAGGTGTTTTACAACAAAAACACGGCGCCGGCGAAGGGCTATAATGCGTTTGAGACAAAGAATGACATCCTTTTCCACACCGCTCCCCCCGTCTCCTCTCCACGGGGAAAAGTGGGCATTCCCCGCGTACTGAATATGTTCGAGAATTATCCCTTTTGGCACACGCTCTTTACCGAATGTGGTTATGAAGTGGCGCTGTCCCCCGAATCCACTTTCGCACTTTATCAAAAAGGCGTTGGCAGTGTAATGTCCGACAACATCTGTTTTCCGGCAAAATTGGTTCACGGGCATATTTTAGCACTGATGGAAGCGGGCGTCGATCGCCTGTTTTACCCGATGATTGCCAAAGAGGAAAAGGAACTGAAACATTCGACCAATTCGTACAACTGTCCGGTCGTAAGCGGTTACCCCGATGTGGTTCGTAGCTCGATGGAGCCGGAAGAATCCTACGGGATACCGTTCGACAAACCGGTGATCACTTTCCATACCGATCAAATGCTTGAAAAAGGCTGCTATCAGTATTTTTCGTCGCTCGGCATTTCAAAAGAAACCTTTCACAAGGCATTTGAGAAGGCCATGCAAGTGCGGAAAAACACCAGGCAACGATTGCAAGGCGAGCAGAAAACGCTACTCGACAAATATATCCAAACCAACGAACCGGTGTTTATTGTTGCCGGAAGGCCCTATCATGCAGACCCGCTTATTCATCAAAAAGTGGGACAGATATTGTCCGACCTGGGCGTTCATGTATTGACGGACGATGTTTTCCGTTCGGAAGAAAGCACGGGCTTCAGCCGGTTGAATATTGTTTCCCAATGGTCGTATCCCAACCGTGCGGTGCAGGCGGCGATGGCAGTTGCCAAGTTGCCGTCCAATGTGCAATTTATCCAACTGAACTCCTTCGGTTGCGGCCCCGATTCATTTTTCATGAATGAGATGGGTGACATTTTGAAACAAGCCAATAAAAATCACACGGTGTTGAGGATTGACGAGATCGCCAGCCCGGGTTCCATCCGCTTGCGGCTGCGATCGCTGATAGAATCATTAAAAGCCAATGGAACGCGGATGAAGCGGATTGAGCCGTGTTACCTGCATTCCATTGCATACGAACGAACCTACACCAAAGCCGACCGGCAAAAGACCATCCTTGCCCCCTGGTTTGCCGACTTTTTATCCCCCTTTATTCCCGCCGTCGGCAAATTGGCCGGATATAAATTTGTGAACTTACCCAAGACAACGAAAGCTTCTGCCGAAACAGGTTTGAAATACGGACATAACGAAGTGTGTTATCCCTTGACATTGGTATTGGGCGATATTATTACCGCCTTGCAATCCGGGAAATACGACTTGGACGATGTGGTGGTGGCTGTTACTCAAACCGGAGGTCAATGCCGCGCAACCAATTATCTGTCGCAAATAAAAGCCGGAATGAAAAGCGCCGGATTTTCCCATATTCCGGTGGTCGCCCTTGCCACAGGCAAAGTGTATCAAAATGAACAAAAAGCATTTGATTTCCCCATCTTAAAAATATCCAATATACTGATATATACACTCTTGTATGCAGATGCCTTGCAGCAAATGTACAATTCTATCATTGTCAGAGAAAAACGGAAAGGAGAAACGCAAGAACTGTTTGATTTTTATATTCAATGCGGAGTCAATGTAGTGCAGAATAACAATTACCGCTTATTACTCCAGCTTTTGGAACAAGCGGTGGCTGATTTTAACACGATTCCCATCCATGACAAGGAATTAACCCAAGTAGGCCTGGTTGGCGAGATTTATGTGAAATACAACAATCATGGGCAGGCGTATATCTCCGAATGGTTGCGGTCGAAAGACATGGAAGTGGTGACGCCGCCGGTTCTTGATTTTGTCATGCAATATTTTGTCAATTCGCAGATCAATGTGGATAATAACCTGAAAAGAGAAAGCGTGTTGCAACGCTGTCTTAAACCGCTGTTGTGGAAAAGTATAAACAGCCGGATCAATGCCGTGGAAGCCATCATGAAAACATTCCGTTTGTATCATGCCTCCGAATCGGTCTATGCCAAAGCACAATATGCCTCCGGTATTTTAGACCTTTCCAATCAGTTTGGCGAGGGCTGGCTCATTGCTGCGGAAACCGCTTGCTATGCGCGGAGAGGCATCAATCGGGTCGTTTGCATTCAACCCTTTGGATGTATTGCCAACCACATCGTTGCCAAAGGAATTGAAAGGCGATTAAAAAAGGTTTATCCCGATATGAATCTCCTCTATTTGGATGTGGACGGTGGAATGGTGGAAGTAAACCTGCACAACCGGCTGCATTTCCTGATGG
>JAITXK010000037.1 GCA_031284765.1 Candidatus Symbiothrix sp. | reverse complement strand
AGTGCGGCAAATGTCATTGGAAATCTAAAAGATACGCCTTTGGCCGATTTTTTTCGGCGTGTCTGTTACCGCAAAGGAAGAATGGTTGCCATCAGCGCAACAGCTCGAAAAATAGCTGTTATCATTTGGAACATGGTGGTAAAACGGCAACCCTATCAATCACCGGTAGAATATTTGTTCCTCGACCCAAAAAGAAAGCTGAAAACAGTACTCAATATCCGAAAACAAATCGCTAAATTTGCACTGACTAATGAAGATTTAAGGATTTCTAATAATCTGATTATTAGTGCGGTACAAAAACGTTAGTCAGAAGCTACTGACGTGCGGTTGGGAAAGTTTTCTGTACACGTACGACAGAGCCTGCGATTTTTCGGCAGACGCAACGGGGGACAGAACACGTTTGACAGTTTCTGCGAAATTCGTATATTTGCAACGTGAGACAGAAATCGGTTGGCGAAGTTTTAAGTTTTGTGACGACCGATAGAAAGCGGTCGGTACGTTTTTTTTAGAAAAATGCTGACAAACAGCGCAATAAGAAATAAAATACAGTAACAATTAAAAAATTAGTCATGAAATTAAAATCAGTAATTTTAATGTTTTTTAGTTTGACATTTTTTTCTGTTTCATATGGACAGAAAGTTTACAATTCAAACTATAAGTTGAATAAAGAAAGTGCAAAATTGGCATTAGTCCCAATTTATAATGAAAGAAATTCTTTCATTGATACGATATTGACTCATGTGTTTAACGACACTTTAAGCCTTGTAAAAACAATAAATCCATTTGAAATCAGAGAGATTATAACGTCAAATCTGAAAATTAAAAATCTATTAGATACGATTATTGTTACAGATTATAAGAAAAAAGATCTGTAACCCACGATTACTATAGAGACAAATTTCTGAAAAAGATAAAATAAGCCACACCTCCAACAGATATGCTATAGTATGACAGAAAGTTTTGCTCGTGTGACAGTTCTCTTAGATATGCAAACCTCAAAACACCCCCTGCTCGGCGTAGTCTCTGCTCCAACACCCCGAAAAAATTAATCAGTATATAAAGAATTATCACAAACTTTTTCCTACCTTTGCGTAAAATATAGAAGGGTGTACTCCTTCGGATTCAGGCAAAAACGAAGTTGATAATGAAACAAAGACACAAACTTTCTCCCGTCGGATATATTAATTCTAAAGTTACTACCACCATCAGCATTACCTTGGTCCTATTTCTGCTGGGACTGATTCTTTTTTTATCCCTCTTTGCCAACCGGTTGTCGGAACATATCAAGGAAACATTTTCTTTTGATATTGTGTTGCAGAACAATATGAGCAAAGAAAATATAGCCGAGTTTCGCAACTATCTGAATGCACAGACTTTTACCAAATCCACGCAATACATCTCCAAAGAACAAGCTATCAAAGAATTGGAAACGGATTTGGGACAAAATCCCGAATCGTTTTTAGGCTTCAATCCCCTACCCGATATTATCGTGGTGCATTTAAATTCCCAATACGCCCACGTGGATAGTTTGATTGTTATCGAATCGCAACTCAAAGACCATTTGAGCGATATAAAAGAAATGGAATACCGCAAAGAGGTGGTGCAAAGCATTGAGGAAAACATTACCCACATCGGTTTTATCCTTCTCTTCATTGCCGCCATCCTGTTTCTCATTTCTTTTGCCTTGATAAACAATACCATTCGTTTAATGATGTACGCCAAACGGTTTACCATCCACACGATGCAGTTGGTCGGAGCAAAGAAAGGATTCATTATTCAACCGTTTATCCTATCCAATATCATGATGGGGATTGTTGCGGCGATTTTGGCCGATGGATTGTTGTATTGGTTAATCATCTACCTGTCGGACAATGTTCCCAATATGAGTAGCTTATTGGATATTGAATATTTGGCGATTGTATTCGGTACGGTGTTGCTTTTGGGCGTATTGCTTTCAATTGCCGCCACGTATTTCGCCGTCAACAAATACATTCATTCGGATATTGACGAACTGTATAAAATGTAAATCATAAGAAATAACAAACAATGGAACAAAAAAAATTCGCATTCGGAAAAGAAAACTTCATCCTTTTGGCTGTTTCCGTCATCATCATTGTGATAGGCTTCGTCCTGGTATCGGGTGGAAAAACAACGGAAGAAACCGGTTTTGACCCCCGTATATTTGATACCCGCCGGTTGGTGATAGCGCCTACGGTGTTGGTTATCGGCTTTGGGTCGGTCATTTATGCCATTCTCAAAAAATCGAAAGAATAAATGGATTGGTTGCAAACAATTATCATCGCCATAGTGGAGGGCTTGACCGAATTTTTACCGGTATCAAGTACGGGACACATGATTATCGCCGAAAGTCTTTTGGGCGTTCAATCCAATGAATTTGTGAAGGCATTTACCGTCATCATCCAGTTTGGAGCCATTCTGTCGGTCTTGGTATTGTATTTCAAACGGTTTTTTCAGAGCTGGGATTTCTATTGGAAATTATTCATTGCCTTTCTTCCCGCCGCCGTCTTGGGCTTTTTGTTCAGCGATACCATCGACGCATTGCTCGAAAGCGTAACGGTGGTAGCCGTGATGCTGATTGCAGGTGGAATATTCATGCTTTTTGCTGATAAACTCTTTGCGAAAACCGATAAAGAACAAACCATCGGCATTAAAAAAGCGTTGATAATCGGCTTCTGCCAATGTATTGCGATGATTCCGGGCGTTTCGCGCTCTATGGCCACTATCGTGGGAGGGATGTCGCAAAAGTTGACGCGGAAAAATGCGGCTGAGTTTTCGTTCTTTCTGGCGGTGCCGACCATGTTTGCCGCTTCGGCTTACAAATTACTCAAATTAGTGATGGACCCGGTGGAACAAGCCGTTTTATTAGATAATCTGAATGTATTGATTGTTGGAAACATTGTGGCATTCGTTGTGGCAATAGTGGCAATCAATTTTTTCATTGATTTTCTAACAAAATACGGATTCAAAGCGTTCGGATATTACCGGATTATTGTGGGGACGGTGTTGCTGATACTGTTAGCCTCCGGATCCAATTTAAGTATCCATTAAGATGTATCATTTTCAGGAAGGAGAGATTCTATACTTTAATAAACCCTTGCAGTGGACTTCATTTGACTTGGTCAATAAAGTCCGCTATCAGATTTCCAGATTTCTGAAAGTAAAAAAGATAAAAGTAGGCCACGCAGGCACTTTAGACCCCTTAGCCACGGGCGTACTGATTGTCTGTACCGGTAAAGCCACGAAACGAATTGATGAATTTCAATATCAAACCAAAGAGTATGTGACAACCTTGCGATTGGGGGCAAGCACTCCTTCGTTCGACTTGGAAACGGAAGTTGACCAAACGTTTGAAACAGCGCATATTACGAAAGAATTGGTCGAACAAACGTTGCTCCGCTTCGTGGGAAGCATCGAACAAATTCCGCCCGCCTATTCCGCCTGCAAAGTCAAGGGTGACCGCGCATACGATTTGGCACGCAAAGGCATGGAAGTGGAATTGAAACCCAAAGTGTTGGTCATCGATTCCATTGAATTATTAGCGTATCAAACACAACAAATAACGTTACGAATCGTTTGTAGTAAAGGCACCTATATTCGCGCCTTGGCACGCGACATCGGAACGGCACTTCGTTCGGGCGCACACATAATTGCTTTGGAACGAACAAAAATAGGCAACATAACATTAGATGATTGTATGAATATTAATGATTTTTTAACGCACAATATATGAAACTTTCTACATTCAAATTTAATTTACCGCAGGAATCAATTGCTCAATATCCTACGCACAACAGAGACGAGTCCAGGTTGATGGTCATTCACCGCAAAACAGGTGAAATCGAACACAAGATATTCAAAGATGTGCTTCAGTATTTTGATGATAAAGATACATTCGTTTTCAACGATACAATGGTTTTTCCCGCCCGTTTAGCTGGCAACAAAGAAAAAACTGGAGCAAAAATCGAAGTCTTTTTGTTACGGGAACTAAATGAGGACTTGCGTTTATGGGATGTTTTGGTTGACCCAGCCCGCAAAATCCGCATCGGCAATAAACTGTATTTCGGCGAAGACGATTCCATGGTGGCGGAAGTCATCGACAACACCACCTCGCGCGGCAGGACCTTGCGTTTTCTCTACGATGGGCCACACGAAGAATTCAAATCAACTTTGTATGCTTTGGGAGAAATGCCCATTCCACCCTACCTCAATCGGGCAGTGGAACCGGAAGATACGGAACGCTATCAAACCATTTTCGCCAAGCATGAAGGCGCCGTTATCGCTCCTGCCGCAGGCCTGCATTTCAGCCGTGAACTGATAAAACGGCTTGAAATCAAAGGTTGTGAATTGGCTTTTGTAACCGTTCATGTCGGATTGGGTAATTTCCGTGACATTGATGTGGAAGACCTGACGAAGCACAAAATGGATTCCGAACAAGTAATGATAAACGAAGAAGCCGTCAAAATCGTCAACAAAGCAAAAGATAGTAATAAACAGATTTGCGCGGTTGGTACCTCTGTCATTCGAGCCATAGAAACGACTGTAACCACCGGTGGCCATTTAAAAGAATTCGAAGGCTGGACCAATAAATTTATTTTTCCACCCTACGATTTTTCGGTCGCTACGAGTATGATTACGAATTTTCACATGCCTTTCTCTTCGATGTTGATGCAAGCAACCGCTTTCGGAGGATTCGATCTCATTATGGATGCTTATAAACAAGCCATTGCCGACAAATACCGCTTTGGAACATACGGAGACGCCATGCTAATCATCTAATTCGGACAAATTGAGCCGATGAAGCATACGGTATTTTTATCGTTGGGAAGTAATTTGGGCGACAAAAACCTGAATTTATCTACCGCCATTAACCGAATAGCCGAAAAAACAGGTGTTCTTTCGGCCATTTCTTCTGTATATGAAACGCAACCCTGGGGCTTCGATTCCGAGAATTTATTTTACAACATGGCAATCAAAATCGAAACGGAACTCACGCCCATGGACGTTTTAAAATCTACGCAACAAATAGAACAAGAAATGGGTAGAACTCAAAAGACTACCCATTCATACGCTGACCGCCTCATTGATATCGACATTATCCTGTACGATGATTTGGTTTATCAATCAGATGAATTGACTATTCCGCATCCCCATTATCGGGAACGGGAGTTTGTGATGGCGCCCTTGCGGGAGATTTTTCTCAATTAATGAACGCCAAAATCTGCCCTTTCTCTACCTGATCACCCTGTTTTACATAGGTGCCGACAATCGTTCCGCCATAACCGGCTTTTACCGGTTCGATGCCGTAAATATTTTGGATATAACAGAGATTGTCGCCTTTGTCAATCAACGAACCTTCAAAGGGAGCGGTGGAAGCATCCATCAAATCGTATTGCCAAATCAATTGTCCCTTAATAGGGGCATGCACCGGTTTGGCGAACGGATATTCTTTGGTGATTTCTTCAAAACTGAACATCGGAATTTCCACCACGGGACGTTTAACGATAATCGGCGTACCGGCTTTTTCTTTCGCTTGCTCCAATTCCTGATTGAATCGGTTTTTGGCCGCACCGGTTTTCATATCGCGATATTGCCGTTCGTGCATGGCAAATTCGAATAATTCTTCCTGGTCGGGGCCTTCATCCCAAGCGTTTTCTTTCATTTCGGTACGGAAATGCTCCAATTCGTTGGGGAAGGAATCTTGCGGATCGCCTTCGTAAAATTCCAATTGATTGGCTTTGGCCAATTCGACGATTTCAGGGGATAATTTTCCCGGGAGTTTGCCCATTTTCCCCAAAATCATATTCCAACTATCTTTGTCAATCATTGAAAAACGGGGTTCTTCTTTCGCCGCCGAAAAAATATTCATCAAAGCAATGTTCTTAACATATTGACTGAAAGGCGTTACCAAAGGAGGATAACCCAACATGGGCCATATCAATTCCACTTCTTTGAAAAGCTGGATAACCAAATTATTCAAGCTTACTTCCGGCTTGTCTTGTTGTGTGAGCGCCAAATTGATTGCATTGTGCATGCCTTTCAAATCGGCCATCATCGATCCCATCATACCACCGGGAAGACCGCAACCGACCAAGAGTGAAGTCATTATTTTATTGCTTGGATCAATGAAATAGCCCAGAAAGTCATCCATAAACGTTTGTGTCAGACGGCGGGCTTCCATATAAGCCTCCATGTTGATGTCGGGAACTAAAAATCCCGCATCTTTCAGCATGGCTTGAATGGTTATAATATCGGGGTGCACCATGCCCCAAGCAAGAGGCTCCATCGCTACATCAATATAATCGACACCGTTTTGAGCGGCTTCCCACATAGATGCTACGGAAAATCCCGGACCCGAATGACCGTGATATTGCACTGCAATATTCGGATGACGGTCTTTTATCCCTTTGATAATCTGCCCATTGCTGTACGGACGACCAATACCGGCCATATCTTTCAGACATATTTCTTCGGCGCCTGCTTCAATCAGTTGGTCGGCCAAGCGCACGTAATAATCCACCGTGTGAATGGGCGAACAAGTGATGCACAAGGATGCTTGTGGAATCATTCCACCTTCTTTGGCATATTGAATGGATGGTATTATGTTGCGTGCATCGTTCAAGCCGTCGAAAATACGGGTGATGTCCACGCCTTGCGCTTTTTTTACACGATACATTAATTGCCGGACATCGGCGGGAACGGGATTCATCCGCAACCCGTTTAATCCGCGATCCAGCATGTGGGTTTGAATGCCTGCCTGATTGAAAGGTGCAGTAAACTCGCGCACCGCCGTATTGGGATTTTCGCCATACAACAAATTGACTTGTTCAAAAGCGCCGCCATTGGTTTCCACACGTGCAAAACAGCCCATATCTACAATCACGGGTGCAATTTGCTTCAATTGATCCACTCGCGGCTGATATTTACCGGACGATTGCCACATGTCGCGGTATAACAAACTGAATTTGATTTCTTTCTTCAACACGGTAGTATTTATTTTTGATTACTATTTACATTTTGACTTCGATCACCAAATATTTTGTCAAACTCCAAAAACTTTTGGAATCTAAAATCCACAATTCGACTTGATTATTGGCATCTGTTTCAAATTTGTAAGATCCTTCGGGATGTTTGGAAATCAAACTTCCTTTTTTAGCTAATAAAGGTATCACTTTCACCGAATTATCAATCTTGATAAAATAATTGACATCTAAACTTGCGTTTACATCACCTCTAAGCAATATCTTATGGTCTTTTAATTCTTTATTAGTTCCGAAACAATAATATACCGCATTTATTTCAGCTTGTTGCTGTGTGATAATTACTCTCTGCTCATGAGATTGGTCAATCAACAATTGTACATCATTGGAGAGGATATTCAGACTGACACCCATTTCGGCAATTTTCTGATCTCTTTTGGACAATTCTTCCTGCAGAGCGATTATGGCGCTGGTCTTTTCAGTTAATTCACTTCGAAGATTGGCCAGCGTTTTGGACAATTGTGCGGAATTGATGCTCGATTTTTTCAGGCGCGCTTCCAAATCGGCAATCTTCGAACGGTTTTTATCCAACTTTTCCATAATAAATAGCATGTCACTTTTCACTCGATCACGGGTGGAAGGAGTTAATTCTCCTACTGTGACAGATTGTGCAGAAAGATAATTTTCTTTTTCTTTGATACTGTTGAAATTTTCTTCCACATCATTCAAGATGGCTAAAACTGAATCCAAGTTGACCGCAGTTTGCATATTGGCAATTGCCAATGAATCTTTTTCGGACAACAACTTCTTGTATTCAGAAGAATTCTTCACACAAGAAGACAAAAACAAGGTGCACATAACACCCAAACACACAATTTTTCTCATTGTTTTATATTATTTAAAGATTACTATTTCTACCACTAATAATTATAACAAATTCCCCTTTCGGTTCGTTCACGGAAAAATGAGAAATTAGTTCCTGTAACGTTCCCCGAACGGTTTCTTCATACAATTTGGAGATTTCACGGGATATGGAAGCCAAACGGTCGTTCCCCATATATTCCGCCAATTGAGTTAATGTTTTCAGCACCCGAAACGGCGATTCATAGATGACCATCGTGCGGGTTTCTTCCGCCAGCCCCTTCAGCTTGGTTTGACGGCCTTTTTTCAGAGGCAAAAAACCTTCGAAGCAAAAGCGGTCTATCGGCAAACCCGAATCCACCAAAGCAGGAACAAAAGCTGTTGCTCCGGGCAGACATTCCACGTCCACGCCTTGTTTGGCACATTCACGAGAAAGCAAAAAGCCCGGGTCGGAAATACCCGGTGTACCGGCATCTGAAACCAAAGCCACCGTTTCGCCCGCTTGGATGCGTGCCGTAATTCCTTCCACCGTTTGGTGTTCGTTGAATTTATGATGCGATTGCATCAAATTTTGTATTTCAAAATGCTTGAGAAGAAACGAGGTGGTACGTGTATCTTCGGCCAAAATCAAATCGGCTTCCTTCAAAATCCGGACGGCACGAAAGGTCATGTCTTCCAAATTTCCGACAGGCGTAGGGACGATATAAAGTTTTCCGCTCAGATTTGATTTTTCAGCCATTGTTTTTCTTCGTTTGATAAATAGGGTGAAAGTTGCTCCCACACTTTTTGATGATATGCGTTCAGCCATTGTTTTTCTGCTTCATCCATCAAAGTCCAATCAATCAGTTTTTGGTCGATGGGGCACAAAGTCAATGTTTCAAAAGCGTAATATTCGCCGAATTCGGTTGTTTTATCAGCTACCGTCAAAAGTGCATTCTCG
The DNA here is from genome assembly GCA_031284765.1 of Candidatus Symbiothrix sp. Lineage (GTDB taxonomy): Bacteria > Bacteroidota > Bacteroidia > Bacteroidales > Azobacteroidaceae > Azobacteroides. Next base: position 19,612 of record JAITXK010000037.1, on the reverse strand, counting down.
ATACGAATGCCGTATTTGCCCGCTTTATAAAGCCCCGGTTCGTTGGAAGTAAGCATTCCGGGTTGAAAGGGCGTCGGATTATAATTCATCCGGATGCTTTGCGGGCCTTCGTGTACATTCAAAAAATGGCCAATACCGTGGCCGGTGCCGTGTAAAAAATTCTGTCCTTCCTGCCAGATAAACTGCCGTGCCAATATATCCAATTGCATGCCGACCGTTCCTTTTGGAAATTTAGCCATCGACAGGCGGATATGCCCTTTCAGGAGATTGGTAAAATCTTTTTTCATTTCTTCCGAAACCGCTCCAACGGCAATGGTGCGGGTAATATCAGTCGTGCCGTCCAAATATTGGGCGCCGGAATCAATCAGCAATAAACCTTCGGGCAAAATCGAGACATTGGTTTGGGGCGTAACTGCATAATGCACAATCGCACCGTGCGCTCCATAAGCGGAAATAGTTTCAAAACTCTCGCTAATAAAATATTGCTGTTCGCTACGGAAGCGATGCAATTGTTGGCTTACATCCAATTCTGTAACGATTTGATTACCGGATAATTGTTCATCCAACCAATGGTAGAATTTCACCAAAGCAACACCATCGCGTTGCATGGCTTTGCGAAAACCTGCGATTTCCGTTTCGTTCTTTACCGCTTTCAAATAATCTACCGGATGTACTTTTTCTTCGTGAATCATACACGTTTGTTGAATGAAACTATAAAGGCGGTAATTGAGCTTTTCGGGAGTAATCAACAGGCTTGGACGTTGGTCAAGCACTGAATGAGTATTGAAATAAGTATAAATTTTTTCATATTCCGCTACAAGCACGCCTTCGCCTGTTAAGTATTCCGATACTTCGGGCGTAAGTTTGCGAAAATCCATAAACAAAACGGTTTCTTTTTCGGAAACGAAAGCATAAGCCACCGTCACAGGATTGTATTCGATATCCGTACCACGTAAATTGAACAACCAAGCAATCATATCCAACGAGGCCACAACCGTTGCATCGCACGATTTGGCTTTGATTTCTTTCAACAATCGTGCAATTTTACTGCTTGCACTTTCGCCTGAAAAATGTTCTGCCAAAATAAAAGCCGGATTCAAGGGCATCGGAGGACGGTCTTCCCAAATAACATCATAAGGAGAAAAATGGGTATCCACAGCTATCCCATGAGCTTTCAAATAATCAATGAAAAGATTTGCATCGGAAGCCGAATAAACTGCGCCTTCCAAACCGACTGTCTCTCCTGCTGATAATTCGCCGGCAAGCCATGCTTCGGGAGTGGGTGTCTCGGGTAATCCGGCTTTAAAAAGTTCAATACCGCTGCCTTGCAACTGCTCTTCTGCCTGCAAAAAATAACGGGAATCCGTCCATAGACCGGCTTTATCGAACGTAACGACTAAGGTACCCGCCGAGCCTGTAAATCCGGAAATCCATTGGCGCGTTTTCCAATGTTCAGGCGCATATTCACTACTATGCGGGTCGGTTGCAGGAATAATACACGCCCGTATAGCTGCTTTTTGCATTGCACTGCGAAGCACAATCAATGCCGTTCGCCTCGTTTCACGTAAACGTCCTCCCATATCACCCATAAAATAAATACAATTGTATAATAGATGTATCTGAAAATACCATCATGCAACGAATCGAATCGTTCGGGATGTCCTTTAGTCAGCATCACGGTCGAACCGATTCGGATAATATTGTAAGCTGTGAGAACAATACAGCCTAATGGAATATACCATACTTTATTCCATTGATATTTTTTCAACGTAGAACAACGATGGAAAATCAGGATGCAACTAAAAATAAACATTTGTTTCACGCCGGTACAACCTACTACAATCGTAATAAACCACGATACGTTCACAGGATAAGTTAAATAAATATCCTGCACAATCAAATCCTGATTATCAGGAAAACAATGAATAAATTGTGCAGCGGCATTGGTCAGCCATTGGCAAAAACTATGTGCCCATGCGGGAGTAATATCTTTGCCTAAAAAGTATAAAGCTCTGTCCCGCTCTGCTTTTGACTCAATTTCCCAAGGGAAATGAATAAACGAGAGTTGTCCGTCCACCAAAATTTCCCAAGCAAACCAAAAAAAGAACAGCAGGAATAAAAAAGACAGAATCCCTTCATACGGAACCAATTGTTGACGGATAAAAAGTAATTTTTTATTCATTTAAAAATCCCTTCAATAAATCAGACAAAGATAATCATTTTTTCATACACACAGCAACTTCTTTCACATCTCCTCCAAAAGGTGGATTTTGTTTGGCTAAACGGATTGCTACGGTTTCTATTCGAGGAAAATCCCGTTTGATACGTTGGATAATTCTATCGGCCACATGTTCAATCAAATTGGAAGAAATGGCCATTTCTTGTTTAATTGATTCATATACGGAAGCATAATTAATCGTATCATCCAGATTATCGGTTTGCGAGGCTCGTTGAAAGTCGAAATACAACTTCAAATCAATTGTATATCTATTGCCCACCTTTCTTTCCTGAGGCATCACTCCGTGGTAACTATGAAAAATTAGCCCGTTTAATTCCAAATATTGCATAATTTTCTTCGTAATTGAACACAAAATTACAAATTGCTTTGTTTTTTTCCAAACAAATCGTAACTTTGCACCCAAGAATTTACTATCTCAATGAAAAATAAAATTGTTATTTCTTCGGGCATCGCCCACAACGCTTTAGCTTCCAGCACAATTGTTAAAGGCAATATCAACGCGGAAGAAGATTTTCGTATCGATGGAAAAGTCGAAGGACAAATCGAATGTGCAGGTAAATTGGTTATCGGGCCTCAGGCTGTAATCACCGGTGATATTAATTGTCAAAACATGGATGTTCTCGGCATGATCAACGGAAATTTAATTGTAAGAGAATTGCTCAGCATCAAGGCATCCGGCAATATTTGCGGGGAAGTGATGGCTGTAAAATTAGAGGTTGAGCAGGGCGCTACTTTGAATGGTAACTGCAAAATGCAACCATAAATTCTTCCCAAGTTGAACGTAGAAATTATTACTATCGGTGACGAATTGCTCATCGGACAAGTGATTGATACCAACTCGGCCTTTATGGCTGTGCAACTGAATAAAATCGGGATGGACGTGCGTTACAAAACGACCGTCGGCGACAATGAACAGGATATATTGGACGCTTTCGACCGTGCTTTTTCTCGCGCTTCCATTGTTTTGGTAACCGGTGGTATCGGCCCCACAAAAGACGATATTACAAAAAATACACTCTGTAAGTATTTCGATACACACTTGGTATTCGACGAAAAAACCCTGAAAACCATTGAAGAAATTTTCAGCGGTTTGAGCAAAACGTTGAACAAATTAACACTTGAGCAAGCGTATGTTCCCGAAAAGGCCATCGTTATTCAAAATCAAATGGGTACCGCACCCCTGACATGGTTTGAGAAAGACGGCAAAGTGCTGGTTTCCATGCCGGGTGTTCCCTACGAAATGAAATGGGCGATGAGTAATGAAATTATTCCGCGCCTGCAAGAGCGGTTTATGCTTTCCGATGCCATTGAGCACCAAACGTTTTGGGTCAAAAATTTTACCGAATCGCTGTTGGCTATCCGATTGGAAACCTTTGAAAATGAATTGCCGGCGCATATACGTTTGGCTTATCTGCCTACATCGGGTTTAATCCGTTTGCGTTTAACCGGAAAAGGCGCCGACAAAACCGTTTTGGAACAAGAAATGGCCGGACAAAAAACACAGTTAAAATCACTTCTCACCGAAAATATTATTTCCGAAGAAGATGAAGCTTTGGAAAAGATGTTAGATAAATTATTGAAAGAAAGAAATTTAACACTTAGCTTGGCCGAAAGTTGTACCGGAGGAAAATTGGCTTCATTATTCACGGCCATTCCCGGTTGTTCCACCTATTTCAAAGGGGGAGTCGTATCGTATTCCAATGATGCTAAAGCAGATATTTTAGGTGTAAATCATTGGGACATTAACCAAAGCGGAGCCGTCAGCAAGGAAGTGGTTGAACAGATGGTTCTCGGAGCGCAACACGTCTTTCATTCCGATTGCGCCATTGCCGTTTCAGGCATTGCCGGCCCCGATGGAGGCACACCCGAAAAGCCTGTCGGCACAGTTTGGATTGCGGTTGCCTGTAAAGATACGATAGAATCGAAATGTTTTCATTTTTCCAAAGACCGTGAGAATAATATACTGCGAGCGTGCAACAATGGAATGGCTATGTTATTGGATTTGTTGTAAAAATCAGATTTTCTCACAGAGCAAACCTTCATTTCGCCCAAGCATCTTTTTCCCATTGTTTGAGGTATAGAAAAAATTATGTACCTTTGTGTCGTAATTTATCAGGCAAAGTAAGAGTTTTATGGCAAAAACACCAACGGTCATTCCCGACCACATTTTTGAATCTTCGTGGGAAGTGTGTAACAAAGTGGGAGGTATTTATACGGTTTTATCCACCAAAGCCCATACGCTTCAAGAACATTTTCCCGACAAACTCGTTTGTATCGGTCCCGATTTGTGGAAAGAAACAACAAATCCCGATTTTATTGAAAGCAAAACACTCCTGAAAGCTTGGCGACAACAAGCGTTCGACCAAGAAAACCTGTCGGTACGGGTCGGACGGTGGAATATCCCGGGCAAACCTATCGCCGTATTGGTCGATTTCCAATCTTTTTTCCAGAGTAAAGACCGCATCTATTTTCAGATGTGGGAAAAATACGGCATCAATTCCTCGGTCGGCTACGGCGATTACGATGAAGCATGCCTCTTTGCATACGCGGCCGCAAAGACCATCGAAAGTCTCTATCATTATTTGAAACTGGAAAACAAAAACGTCATTGCCCATCTGCATGAATGGATGTTGGGCATGGCGGTGCTCTATCTGCACGAATATCTTCCTGCGGTTGCAACGGTTTTTACCACGCACGCCACTTCTATCGGCCGTTCCATTTGTGGAAACGACAAACCGCTGTACAGCCAATTCGAACATTACAACGGCGACCAAATGGCACAGGAACTGAACATGGCCGGCAAACACCAATTGGAAAAACAAGCCGCTCGTTGGGCCGATTGTTTCACTACCGTAAGCGAAATCACCGGCAAGGAATGTGCGCAACTATTGGATAAGCAGCCGGACATCATCACTCCCAACGGCTTTGAAGCCGGTTTTGTTCCCGAAGGCGAAGCATTTGAACAAAAAAGAACAACGGCACGAAAGGCGCTCATCCAAGTTGCCGAAAGATTAACCGGCACGAAAATTGCCGGAAACGCCTTGCTCGTTGCAACGAGTGGACGATACGAATACCGCAACAAAGGATTGGACGTTTTCATCGAATCCCTCAATCGCGTCAAACAGGCGCAGCCCGAACGCGCCATTGTTGCTTTTATATTGGTTCCCGCGTGGATAAAAGATGCGAGGGAAGACTTACAACAGCGATTGCTCCAAAAAAAGACGGTCAACACTCCCCTACCCAAGCCGTTTATCACGCATGAATTGATGGAACCGCAAAGCGATAAGGTCTGCGCATATTTGCAGCACCTGAATTTTGACAATCAAACGGACCAAGCGGTCCAAATCGTTTTCGTTCCTTCTTATCTGAAAGGGAACGACGGCATTTTCAACCTCTCGTATTACGATTTATTGATTGGATTGGATTTGACGGTTTTCCCCTCCTATTACGAACCGTGGGGCTACACGCCTTTGGAAAGCATCGCCTTTCATATTCCGACCATCACCACCAACTTGGCTGGCTTCGGCATCTGGGCGAAATCGAAAAAAGCGGAACAACTGGCCGACGGCGTACAAGTCATTGAACGGACGGACGATAACTATTTTACAGTAGCCGAAGAAATCAAGCAATCCATTCTCGAATATGCCCAATACGATGCCAAAGCAACGGCAAAAACACGCAAAAAGGCGTATGACTTGTCCGGCAAAGCCTCGTGGCAACAGTTCATTCAGTATTATTTAAAGGGATATGAAATAGCATTAAAAAAAACAGAAAGAATTAAAACAAAGAAATCATGACAAAAATCAAATCAAATCAGACCAATGAACCCGTTTGGAGTGAAATAAACGTACATTCGCGTTTACCGCAAGAACTGAAAGTGTTGGACGAAATCGCTTATAACCTTTGGTGGGTGTGGAATTATGATGCCAAAGAATTATTTGCCAGCATCGACAGAGAACTCTGGTCAAAAAACGAAAACAATCCGGTTCAGCTTCTGCAAAGTTTATCTTATGCCCGTTTGGATGAAATTACCAAAGATGAAAAGCTGATGGCCAATGTCAATTCGGTATATGCCAACTTCCAGGCGTATATGAACGAACCGTTTAATCCGACCATTCCAAGTGTGGCTTATTTCAGCATGGAATACGGCTTAACCAATATTCTGAAAATTTATTCGGGCGGTTTGGGCATTTTGGCCGGCGACTATATTAAGGAAGCGAGCGACATCCGCGCCGATTTGACGGCTGTTGGATTCTTGTACCGCTACGGTTATTTCACACAGACCTTATCCATTGACGGTCAACAAATCGCCAACTACGAAGCGCAACATTTCGACCAACTGCCGATTACGCAAGTGATGGACGAAAACGGCGAACCGTTAGTCCTGGAAATTCCTTATAATCTGTTTACGGTGTATGCCAATGTCTGGGTGGTCAATGTAGGCCGTATCAAACTTTATCTGATGGATACCGATGTGGAAAAGAACAGCGAATGGGACCGCGCTATTACCGCACAATTGTATGGAGGCGATAACGAAAACCGGCTGAAACAAGAATATTTATTGGGTGTCGGCGGCATCTTATTGCTAAACAAATTAGGCATCAAAAAACAAGTATATCATTGCAACGAAGGGCATGCCGCATTAATCAATGCGCAACGTTTGGTTGATCACATTCAGGAAGACCATCTGAATTTTAATCAAGCAATGGAGGTTGTACGGGCTTCCGCCTTATATACCTGCCACACGCCGGTTCCAGCGGGACACGATTATTTTGAAGAACCTTTATTCCAAAAATATTTGGGGCATTTTCCCGATAAATTGGGCATCACGTGGTCTGAATTTATTGATATGGGTCGCACCAATCCGGGGAGTTCCGAGAAATTCTCCATGAGCGTTTTTGCGTTGAACACTTGTCAGGAGGCCAACGGCGTTTCGTTTCTGCACGGTGAAGTATCCAAAAAGATGTTTGCACCAATCTGGAAAGGCTATTTTGCACAGGAATCGCATGTAGGCTATGTTACCAACGGTGTACACATGCCTACTTGGACATCCTCCGAATGGCGGAAATGTTATGAAACCTATTTTGATGATACTTTCTACAACGATCAATCCAACCCCACCATCTGGGAAAAAATATACCAAGTGGACGACGAGGTAATCTGGGACGTGCGTATGTCCTTGAAAAATCGCCTGGTTCGTTACATCAGAGACTCGTTCAAAGACAATTGGCTCAAAAATCAGGGCGACCCTTCGAAAGTGGTGTCGATATTGGATAAAATTAATCCCAATGCCTTGTTGATTGGGTTTGGACGTCGCTTTGCTACCTACAAACGCGCCCATCTGTTGTTTACCGACTTGGAACGTTTGGGAAAAATAGTGAACAATCCGAATTATCCGGTGCAATTCATCTTTACCGGAAAAGCCCATCCTGCTGATGGTGGAGGTCAAGGCTTGATTAAACATATTGTGGAAATATCCCGCCGTCCCGAGTTTTTGGGCAAAATCATCTTCTTGGAAAACTACGATATGCGCTTGGCGAAACGCTTGGTTTCGGGCGTGGATATTTGGTTAAACACCCCTACCCGACCACTGGAAGCTTCGGGAACCTCGGGCGAAAAAGCCGAAATGAACGGTGTTCTAAATATCTCCGTATTGGATGGCTGGTGGTACGAAGGCTATCGCGAAGGTGCAGGTTGGGCTTTGACCGACAAACGCACCTACGAAAACCAACAGTTCCAAGACCAATTGGATGCCGCCACGATTTATTCGATGCTGGAAAACGAAGTCATTCCTCTATATTATGCCAAAAACAGCAAGGGATATTCTCCCGAATGGATTCAATCCATTAAAAATTCGTTTGCACAAATTGCACCGCACTACACCACCAAACGCATGTTTGATGATTATATTCAACGCTTCTACAATGTGCTTGCCAATCGTTCGAGCGAAATAACGGCTAATGGTTTTCAGAAAGCCAAAGAATTGGCGGCTTGGAAAGAAGAAGTTTCCCAACATTGGAACGAAATCGAAGTCGTTTCCATTGACCAAGAACGGAAATCCAACCGAGGCGTGGAAGTGGGTGACACCATCTCCGCAACCGTTGTCTTGGACAAACACAAATTACAAGGTGAGATTGGTCTGGAATTGGTTCAAGTGCAGAATGACCCGGACACAAATGTAGAACTTATCAAAGTATATCCCGCCACCTTGGACAAAACCGCAGGCAGCAAGGGATATTTTACCCTTCAAATAAAAGTCACGCAAGCAGGAACTTTTAAATACGGCATCCGGATTTATCCGTCCAACAAGGCGCTGCCCCACCGTATGGATTTCGCTCACGTGAAATGGATTACAATCTAAAAACAATCAACAATGGCAAACATTAAATGTGTAGGTATCCTTACCTCCGGAGGCGACGCCCCGGGAATGAACGCAGCCATTCGTGCGGTGACCCGTACCGCTATTTACAACGAAATGGAAGTAAAAGGTATTTATCGCGGTTATAAAGGCTTACTTGATGGCGAAATCATACCTTTCAAAACAAATAATGTCAGCAACATTATTCAACAGGGAGGCACCATACTGAAAACCGCCCGTAGCACCGAGTTTCGCGACCCCGAAGGTCGCAGAATAGCCTACGAAACGATTCAGAAGGAAAAAATCGATGCTTTGGTAGTCATTGGAGGGGACGGTTCGTTGACCGGCGCCCGCATCTTTGCTCAAGAATACAACATTCCGATTGTTGGTCTGCCCGGCACCATCGACAACGACCTTTTCGGCACCGACACCACCATCGGTTACGACACTGCATTAAACACCATCATGGAAGCCGTGGATAAAATCCGCGACACGGCCACCTCGCACGAGCGTTTGTTTTTCATTGAGATAATGGGTCGCGACGCGGGATTCCTTGCTTTGAATGGCGCCTTGGCCGTTGGAGCGGAAGCCGCCATCATTCCCGAAATATGGACGGAGGTAGACCAATTGGAAGAATTAATCGAACACGGGTTCCGGAAATCCAAGAACAGCAGCATCGTCCTGGTCGCCGAAAGCGAAATCACCGGCGGGGCGATGGGTATGGCCGAACGGGTAAAAAAGAAATATCCGCAATACGACGTCCGTGTAACCATTTTGGGACACTTGCAACGAGGCGGTTCTCCTACTGCTACCGACCGTATTTTGGCTTCCCGCATGGGAGCCGCCGCTATTGATGCCCTGATGGAAGACCAACGCAATGTGATGATTGGCATTCAAAATGACACCATCGTTTACGTCCCTTTCTCCAAAGCAATTAAAAATGACAAACCGATTAATCGGGATTTGTTGAATACCTTGCGAATACTTTCGATATGAGGGCGTTGATTTTTATTTACTTACTTGGAAATCTCACAATTTTCAAGTAAGTTTGCAGCCCAATAAAAAAATAACTCATTAAAAACAATTATCTAATGGCAAGTACAGCTGATTTCAAAAATGGTATGTGTATCGACATGGAAGGACAATACTATTATATTGTGGAATTTTTACATGTGAAACCGGGCAAAGGTCCTGCGTTTGTTCGTACCAAATTAAAAAATGTAACGACGGGTCGGGTGCTCGAAAAAACATGGAACTCCGGTGTAAAAGTAGATGAAGTTCGTATTGAAAGACGGACGTATCAATTTCTTTATCAAGATGGTACGGACTATCATTTCATGGAACAAGACACGGGCGAACAAGTTTCGATTGTGAAAGACAATATCACCGGAGTTGATTTCTTGAAAGAAGGCAACATTGCCGAAGTGGTGGTGCATGCCGATTCCGAAACCATTTTGTTTGCAGAACTTCCCGCTCATGTGGCTTTAGAAGTTACCTATACCGAACCGGGATTGAAAGGCGATACCGCAACCAATGCCACCAACCCCGCTACGGTGGAAACCGGCGCTACAGTGCGTGTTCCGTTGTTCATCAACGAAGGTGAAACCATCAAGGTGGATACGCGCGACGGTTCTTATGTGGAGCGAGTGAAAGTAAAATGAGGGAGTGAAAGCCCAAAAATAACCAACAAAACCTGTATTTATGACCGAAACAATTAAACTATCCGTAAAGGATTGGTCTCCCGACGACCAGCCTCGGGAAAAACTGCTCTTGAAAGGCGTTCAAGCACTAAGTAATACCGAATTATTAGCCATTATCATCGGTTCCGGCAGCCGGGACGAAAATGTGATTGAATTGTCGCAACGCATTCTTCAATCCGCAGGCAATCAGATTAATCAATTGGGAAAATGGTCGATTGAGCAGTTGATGCAATTTAAAGGCATTGGTGAAGCCAAGGCAATCAGTGTAATGTCCGCATTGGAGTTGGGCAAACGCCGGAAAGCGGAAGAAGTGTGGCATCGCGAACAAATTCGTTGCAGCAGGGATATTTATTTCTGCTTTTATCCGATATTGTGCGACCTTCCCCACGAAGAATTTTGGATACTGCTATTGAATCGAGCCAATAAAATTATCGACAAAGTCAAAATCAGTCAAGGTGGAGTATCGGCTACGATAGTTGATGCACGAATGGTGTATAAGGAAGCGCTCCAACGTTTGACTACGAGTGTAATATTGTGCCACAACCACCCCTCCGGCCGTGCACAACCCAGTACGGAGGATGACCGGATGACCATGCGCATTTCAACCGGCTTGCGGTGTTTGGATATGTCCCTGCAAGACCATGTGATTCTTTGCGACGGCAGTTATTATTCTTACTCGGATGAGGGGCGGTTGTTGAATGAGAATTAAACAACGATGGGCAAAAAAACCACTTTCTTGGTTAGAAAAAATTCTTCTTCAAAATAGTCGGATAGTTCATATTCGATTGTTTTGTTTTTAAATGGGTGCAGTTCCGTTTGTAAGTCACCGCCTTTGAGGCAGAGAAAACCGTTGGGCAAAGCATTTTGTTGTTTGCGGGCAATGTTTTTACGGGTAATTCTGACTAATTCGGGCAAAGGCATCACGGCACGGCTGACGATAAAATCGAATTGCCGCTTTTCGGCTTCTGCCCGTTCGTGAAGACATTCCACATTGTTCAAACCGATTTGCCGGGCAACATCTTCCGCCACTTTGACTTTTTTGCCGATACTGTCAATCAATAAAAAATGAACTTTGGGAAAGAGAATCGCCAAGGGAATACCGGGAAAACCGCCGCCGGTTCCCACATCCAATATAGCAGAACGATCATTGAAACGGGTGATTTGGGCAATACCCAAAGAATGGAGAATATGTTTTTCGTACAAATTTTCAATGTCTTTCCGGGAAATCAGATTGATTTTGCTGTTCCAATCGGTATAAAGGTCCCCTAAAGCATCAAATTGAGCTTCCTGCTCCGGTGTAATGTTCGGAAAATATTTTTTAATCAGCATCGAATCAACGATTTACTAAAGAGGCAATAGGCGAATCAGGCATAATATATACTCTGAGTTCATTGTAAGGAATGAACACTTTGGTGATGCCGACACAATAAGCGGCAATGTCATATTCGTTAAAATAATAGGTAATTCCATTGTTATCCAAAGTAAAATTATTGTTTGGACAAATCTCGCTTACACTGTTGTAACCCAATTCTTCCAAATCTTTGGGCATTTCCACATGATTGGCTTTGGCAATTTTATCCGCTAAAATCGAAGAGATATTGCTGTCGTAATTATCTCCTGCAAACTGATTTTCCTGCACCCAATCGCCTGTTTTCAGGTTCAAGACGGATGCCATAACACTTGAAGACGGATGTGCCCCTCCGGCATAATCCGTTGTTTCCACAATAAACGATACAAAACCGTTTCCATTATATACAAGCTTGTTCCTTAATTGTTTATAGCAGGCAAAATCAAAGGCTGTTTGGTAGGAATTTTGTTCTTCGTCAACAGGAATCGGATCTTGTTCCAACAGTTTGAATTCTGTATAGTATTGTTCAGTATAGTTGAGAATCGCTTGTTCCACAGTCAAATCTTTCAACGAACGTCCCAACACTTTTTCGATAAACCGGCTTTGCAAGGTCTTCACATCCTGCTTTTTGGCTTCTACCGGAAAAACAAACGAAATCTGAAGATTACAAGAAAGCTGCGTTGTATCATTTCCCAAATAACCGGTTTTATTCACGGAGATGGAATCGAAAACAATACCGTTATCAACGGTTTTTACCTTCGGTTGACAAGCTGCTGCCAACAACAAATACGAACCAATGATGAATGATAATGTATTTATCTTTTTCATAGATTTGGATTTATATTTTTATTTCAAGGCTTCCGAGCCACCGATAATATCCAATAACTCGCTGGTAATGGCTTGTTGGCGTTGTTTGTTGTATTGAATGGTCAATCCGTCCAAAATTTCGCCGGCATTATCCGTGGCAATTTGCATGGCCACTACCCGAGCGCCTTGTTCAGCCGCCGCAGAGTCCAACAATACCGCATAAATTTTGCTGTGCAATGAACGCGGAATCAGCGAGGAGAGAATGGCATTTTTATCCGGTTCAATCAAATAATCAGTCTGAATGGCATGTCCTGCCGATTGTGCTTCCAAACGGACAGGCAAATATTGTTCCACTGTGGGAATCTGAATGGCCGTTGTTTTAGAATGATTGTAAAGCAATTCCACTTTATCTATTTTCTTCTGCGAAAAACCGGCAATCAATTCGTTGGCAACTTGTTTGGCGCCTTCAAAATGCGGTTTGTCCATCAATTCGATATAGCTTCCTTTGATTTGGGCGGGCAGATTCATTTTGCGCACCGTATCTTCCACTTTTTTGCCGATGGGATAAATTTCTATATCATCCCTATTCAAATGCTTGTATTTCGCTAACGCTTCTTTGAGCAGTTTGACGACATTGGAATTGAACGCTCCGCACAAACTCGAATTGGACGATAAAACCACAATAGCCACCCGCTTCACTTCCCGAACTTCCGCCAAATTCGATTCAAAATCGGTCACGGACGAGAGAAAAGAGGTCAGCATCTCGTTCAACTTCTGCTGATAAGGCAAAAAACTGTCAATTTGCTGTTGCGCTTTCCGCAATTTGGCTGAAGCCACCATTTTCATGGCAGAGGTAATCTTCTGCGTGGACTTTACGGAAGCAATCCGCCCTTTTATTTCTTTTAATGAAGCCATAATTTAAGTAATCTCCCACTTCCATCAATGGGATTTTGTTATAATAACAATATAGACTAGTTAAAAGTTCCCTGTACTTCCAATGCTACATTTTTCAATTTTTCTTCCACTTCGTCGTTCAAAATACCTTTCCGGAGTTCGGCCAACACATCGTCTTTGTGTCTCATTTCCAATATATTCAAGAAAGCCGTTTCAAATTCACGGACTTTTTTTACCGGAACATTCGCCAACAAACCTTTGGTACCCACATAGATAATTGCAATTTGCTTTTCTACCGGAATCGGTCGATATTGAGGTTGAATCAATAATTCAGCATTTTTACGGCCTTTGTCGAGTGTAGAACGAGTCACAGCATCCATATCGCCACCGAATTTCGTAAATGCTTCCAACTCACGATATTGCGCTTGGTCGGTTTTCAAGGTACCGGCCACTTTTTTCATCGCTTTAATCTGTGCATTTCCTCCCACGCGTGACACGGAAATACCCACGTTTACGGCAGGACGAATACCGGCGTTGAATAATCCTGTTTCGAGGAAAATCTGTCCATCGGTAATAGATATCACATTGGTGGGAATATAAGCGGAAATATCGCCGGCCTGTGTTTCGATAATCGGCAATGCCGTCAGCGAGCCGCCTCCTTTAACTTTATCTTTCAGATTTTCGGGCAAATCGTTCATTTGAGCAGCCACCGCATCGTTGTTGATGATTTTGGCAGCACGTTCCAACAAGCGGGAATGTAGATAGAAAATATCGCCCGGATAGGCTTCCCGGCCCGAAGGACGGCGAAGCACCAACGAAACTTCACGATAAGCCACCGCCTGTTTCGATAAATCATCGTAAATAACCAAGGCATGACGGCCGGTATCGCGAAAATATTCACCGATAGCAGCTCCTGCAAAAGGAGCATAAAACTGCAAAGCTGCAGGGTCGGATGCCGTAGCTACAACAATAATCGTATAATCCATGGCTCCGTGTTCCTTCAAGGTATTCAAAATATTGGCAACAGTCGAGCCTTTTTGTCCAATGGCAACGTAAATGCAATAAACAGGGTCACCCGCTTCATAACTTGCCCGCTGATTAATAATGGTATCGATTCCAATGGCGGTTTTTCCCGTTTGACGGTCACCGATAATCAACTCCCGCTGTCCACGACCGATGGGAATCATCGCATCAATGGATTTAATACCGGTTTGAAGCGGTTGAGTGACCGGTTGGCGGAAAATAACACCCGGTGCTTTGCGTTCCAACGGCATATTGATTAGTTCGCCGCCGATAGGGCCTTGCCCATCCAAAGCTTGTCCGAGTGGATTGACCACGCGACCCAACATTCCATCGCCCATAGCGATAGAAGCTATTTGCCGGGTCCGCTTCACGGCATCTCCTTCTTTGACCGTATCGGTCGTTCCGAAAAGCACGGCGCCAACATTGTCTTCTTCCAGATTCATGACAACCGCCATTTCGCCATTATCGAATTGGAGAAGTTCGCCTGCTTCGGCATTGCTTAAACCGAAAATGCGGACTACTCCATCGCTCACTTGCAGTACTTTACCTACTTCTTCAAATTTGGCGCGGGTATCAATTCCTTCCAACTGCATTTTCAGAATATCTGAAACTTCACTTGCTTTAATATGTGGCATTTTGTTTTAATTTGTTTAACTGATATTTTACGCTCTTATCCAAGCGTTTATCTTCTATCTCCAGAATAAAACCGCCGATAATATCGGGCTTGGTTTCTGTCTGAAACTCGATTTGCTCGCCTTGTTTCAAAGGAATAATCCGTTTAAAGTCTTCCTCTACTTTTTTGTCGACCGATACTACGGTAGTCAGATGGACAATAACGATGCCTTTTGCTTTCCGATAAACCGTATCGTACATTCGGGCAATGGATTCCATATATGGCGCACGACCGTTTTCAACAATTACCCGAATCGCATTTTGCAATGTTTCATCGCTTTGATTTCCGAAAGCCGTAGCCAGAATATCCATTTTTTGTTTAGCCGAAAGAGTGGGGTCAACCATCGTTTTCCGCAAAGCCGGATAGACTGCGAAATTCCGCACCAAAACCTGCATATCGGTATTGACAAGCGTTTCTTGACCCTTTTCTGCGGCGTATTTGTAAATCGCGCGAGCGTATCTTGTGGCAATTATTCCTGCATTCATTAATTTTTCTGTACTTCGTCAATCAATTGTTCTACCAATTCCAATTGAGCAGATTTATTCTCAAGGTTCTTACGAAGGATTTTTTCGGCAATAGTGATGGAAAGCATGGCAATTTGCGAATGAGCATCGCGCATTGCCAGCATTTTTTCCCTTTCAATATTGCGTTTAGCATCCTCCATGACTTTTGCGGCTTCAATTTGCGCTTGTTCTTTGGCTTCGCCCACTACTTTTTGACGCATTTCGTTCGCCTCTTTGAGAATGCGTATTTGTTCGTTGCGCGCCTCAGTCAGAATTTTTTCACTTTCTTCTTTAATTCCAAGCAGTTGTGTATTGGCTTGTTTGGCTGCCTCCAACGATTGGTCAATATAGGTTTTCCGTTCATCTACCATTTTCACGATGATGGGAAACCCAAATTTGGCTAATACGAAGAAAACAATCCCAAAGGAAAGCAACATCCAAAAGAGCAAGCCGATGTCCGGTGTTAATAACGACATAACGTAATTATAATAAGAATCCGCAAACTACAACGGCAAACAAGGCAACACCTTCAACCAAAGCGGCAGCAATAATCATATTCATACGAATATCGCCGGTTGCTTCGGGTTGACGGGCAATACCGTCCATTGCGGCCTGACCGATTTTACCGATACCTAAACCGGCGCCGATAACGGCTAATCCTGCTCCCAATCCTGCACCTAATTTGGCCAATCCTGCGCCTGCAGCTGCTTGTAATAAAATTGATAATACCATAATTGTAAATTTTTATTGTTTATATATTTAATTGACTATCTCTTAAATGTTATTTCTTAATTTCTAAATTACTCAATTTCTTAATTACTAATGCTTTGCATGATGCGCTTCTACCTGAGACAACCCGATAAATACCGCCGACAACATCGTGAATACATAAGCCTGAATGTAGGCCACCAACAATTCCACACAATCAATAAAGACTGTCATCACGACGGACAATATACTCATTCCCGTATTCATGGCCGTTCCCAAACTTACCGTCAGAAATACCATACACGTTAAACCCAATACGATGGCGTGACCTGCCAGAATATTCGCAAACAAACGAATCATCAAAGCGAAAGGCTTGGTAAAAACACCTACCAATTCAATCGCCGGCATAATGGGAATAGGGACTTTCAACCAGACAGGAACATCAGGCCAAAATACCTCTTTCCAATATTCTTTTGTGCCAAAAAAATTCACAATCACAAATGTGAACAAAGCTAACACGCACGTTATTGCTATATTACCTGTTATATTCGCTCCTCCGGGGAAAATCGGAATCAATCCCAATAAATTGTTGAATATGATAAAGAAAAATATAGTCAATAAATAAGGAGTGTAGCGTTTGTAATTCTTCCCGATACACGGCTTGATGACATCGTTTACTACACTCATAATCACCAACTCCACAAAAGCGATAAACCCTTTGGGTGAGGCATTTTCGGGCGTTTTTTCCCGTTTTTTGTACCAGCGGGCGCAGATAAGAATAAAAATGATTAGTACTAAACTACTCATTACCAATGTTGCCGCATTTTTGGTCAATGAAAAATCCCAGGGGCGAACTTCTTCTCCGTTTACCCATTCTACGATTTTACCTTTATAATCGCCTTCGGGAGCAATATAAAAACCTTTGTAGGCTTCGTGTCCGTGGTGAAATTTAGCTGAAGAAAAGAAACTCCAGCCACTTTGGTGGCCTTTCACAATAATCGGTAAAGGGATAGAAACCAATTGATGATGAATGGTGGCAATGTGCCAATCGTAAGCATCACCCACGTGGTCGAGAATCAGTTCACGAACATTTATTTCAGCTTTTTCCTCTTCAGCACATATTGTTGAAACGCTCAAAGAAAACGCAACCAACAATAACAGGATTCTATGGATATTATTTTTTATCATTCTTTTTCAAATTCTTCTCAACCGATGCTAAATAAAGCGTATCAAACAAAAGCGAAATAAAATAAGCCGCCACCGAAATCAATACCACCCGTTTGCTTTCTATCTTGATTGCCAGCAGATAAACAGCTATCAAAGCAAAAAACGCCAATAATTTGATACCCTTCAACAGCATATACAGCGACACTAATTGCCGCGGAGTGGCTGTTTTTATCTTTTTTCTGACCACTACAACGGTCAATCCGGCGTATGCACACAGGAACACGATTACTCCAATTATCCAATACAAGGGCATTGTGTCCATAATCATTCGATGCAAACCGTTACGATGTTATTTTTCGCTTCCACAAATCCGCTGTCAATCGCCAATGAAACTTCTTTTTCTCCTTGCCGGTAAACTACATTGCCTTTGCTCAAAGCGGAAATTATCGGTGCGTGACGTTCCAAAATGGTAAACGCACCCTGTACACCGGGTAATGCAATGAATTCGGCTTCGCCCTTATACACCGTTTTTTCGGGAGAGATGATATCTAATTTCATTTGGAGCAGATTTTGTGATTATACATTTTCATTCAATTTCTTCCCTTTTTCAATGGCGTCTTCAATGGTTCCGACATTTAAAAAGGCTTGTTCGGGAAGATAATCCATTTCACCGTCCATAATCATGTTGAAGCCTTTGATGGTGTCTTCAATGGAAACCATCACACCCGGAACGCTCGAAAAGGCTTCGGCCATAAAGAAAGGCTGCGATAAGAAACGTTGCACACGACGCGCCCGATTCACCACTTGTTTATCCTCGTCCGAGAGTTCTTCCATCCCCAGGATGGCAATAATATCCTGCAATTCTTTGTAGCGTTGCAACAATTGTTTTACCCGTTGCGCCGTATTGTAATGTTCGTCACCCAAAATATTCGGGTCTAACACGCGCGAAGACGAGCCTAAAGGGTCAACAGCCGGATAAATACCCAATTCGGAGATTTTACGGTCTAAGACGGTCGTTGCATCCAGGAATGCGAAAGTTGTTGCGGGAGCAGGGTCTGTCAAGTCGTCTGCCGGCACATAAACCGCTTGTATGGAGGTTATAGAGCCATGTTTGGTAGAGGCGATGCGTTCCTGCATTTTTCCCATTTCCGTGGCCAATGTCGGTTGATAACCCACTGCCGACGGCATACGTCCCAACAAAGCGGATACTTCAGAACCGGCCTGTGTGAAACGGAAAATATTATCAATAAAAAATAAAATGTCTTGCCCATTGCCTTCCCCCTGGTCACGGAATGCTTCGGCGATAGTCAAGCCCGATAAAGCCACCGAAGAACGCGCCCCGGGAGGTTCGTTCATCTGTCCGAACACCAAGGTAGCCTGCGATTTGGCCAATTCATCGTAATCAATTTTGGACAAATCCCATTCGCCGCGCATTAAACCTTCCTTAAATTCTTTCCCATAACGGATAACGTCCGATTCAATCATCTCGCGCAACAAATCGTTGCCTTCGCGGGTACGTTCACCGACACCTGCAAAAACGGAAAACCCGTGATGTTTCTTGGCAATATTATTAATCAGTTCCATGATTAACACCGTTTTTCCTACGCCGGCGCCGCCAAAAAGACCGATTTTACCGCCTTTTAAATAAGGCGCCAACAAATCAATCACCTTGATACCGGTATATAAAATTTCGGTGGAAGTAGATAAATCTTCAAATTTAGGAGGCTCGCGATGAATGGGTTCCGCGCCTTGGTAGGAAACGGCTTTCATCCCGTCAATCGTTTTGCCGATGACATTTAATAAGCGGCCTTTCACTTGGTCGCCTACCGGCATGGAAATCGGTGTACCTAAATTTACCGCTTTCATGCCACGTGCAATTCCATCGGTCGAGTCCATGGCTACGGCGCGAACCGTATCTTCACCAATGTGTTGTTGTACTTCGATGATCAAAATTTTCCCATCGGAATGGGTTATTTGCAGCGCTTCGTGAATTTTAGGCAATGAAAAACCTGTTTGTCCATAAGAAACGTCAACAACGGGACCGATTACCTGCGAAATATATCCAAAAGTTTCAGACATAAATAGTTATAATTATTTTTGTTTTTTATCTTTGCAAAAATACGGAAATATTCAAGAACCTACAACAGACAGCTTGAATTTTTATAGTATATTTATCCTTCTTTTTTGTTTTT
>JAITXK010000025.1 GCA_031284765.1 Candidatus Symbiothrix sp. | reverse complement strand
AATCCATTGATTGCCAAGTGAATTTCCTTAATGGTATAAGCTCCATCGGGAGAATCAAAGCCCGAATCCTGCGAAAGATTCAAATGGTATAAATCTTCGGTTTGGTCGATAATCGTTTGACTACGAATAATTTTCCGGTAATTATTAATGAAAATATTACGCATAATTGTCAAAACCCAACCTTTGAAATTAATATTATCTACGTATTTATCTTGATTATCCAAAGCCTTTAAAGTTGTTTCTTGCAACAAATCGCTGGCGTCATTGCGGTCACCGGTTAACATCATGGCAAAATTGAACATATTATCTTGTATGTTGATTATGTTTTCCTGAAATTGTATTGACTTCATAACTTCAAAATTAAAAATGTGTCATTTTGTTATTTCAAAGGTAAGGGATGTTTTATATTCTGAAAAAAATATAAATGCATAAATCAGCTCTGTAACAAAAACTTAACTTTTTCGAAATATTTCATTAACTATCGTAACAAAATCATCAAAATAATGCAACAAAATGGGAAGATTTTGCAATTTAGAGATTACAATATCCCGTTTTAGCCTCTCTTTCCCTTGTACAAAAACATTTTTCGCTACATTCTTGTTAATCTGAGGATTTTCATGTAAGTTTGCAAACCGTAATACTTTAAATAAAATCGATCAAACAAATGAATCGTTGTCTTTCTTTTTTATGTGTTATATTATGTTGTCTTCCGGTTTGGGCAGACGAAGGCATGTGGATGTTGCAAAATCTTACACCAAAGGACTGGAACAAGATGCAGTCGATGGGTTTAACTCTCTCTCCCGAAAAACTTTATAACGATTCTCTTCCCTCCCTGTACAATGCCGTTGTGCATTTCAACGGAGGATGCACCGGCATTACCGTTTCCAATCAAGGTTTGATTTTCACCAATCACCATTGCGGATATGGAGCCATCCAATCGCAAAGCAGTTTGGAACACGACTACCTAAAGGACGGTTTTATTGCCCAAACGCAAGCCGAAGAAATTCCCATTCCGGACATGGTTGTCCGCTATTTGGAAAAATCCATTTCGGTTACGGATATCATTCTGGACAGTATCCCCGAAAACATCAGCGAAAAAGAGCGGGAGGCTTTAATCAGCAAAAAAATCGCGCAAGTCGAAGCACAATACCGTAAAAATTACGAAAATACGTTTATTGTAAAGGTGGATGCTTACTATGCCGGAAATGAATATTATGTAAATATTTATCGACAATATTCGGATATTCGCATGGTATTTGCCCCGCCTTCCTCCGTTGGAAAGTTCGGCGGAGAAACCGACAATTGGATGTGGCCCCGCCATACAGGAGATTTCAGCGTATTCCGCGTGTATGCCAACACCGACAATGAACCTGCCGATTATTCGGAAAACAATGTTCCTTACAAGCCAATATATTTTGCCCCCATCTCAATAGAAGGATATAAAGAAGGTTCCTTCGCCATGGTCATGGGTTTCCCCGGAAGTACCAACCGCTATCTGTCGTCGTGGGGAATCGAAAGCCGTGTAAAAAGCAGTAATGAACCTCGCATCGAAGTACGTGGAGTAAAACAGAACATTTGGAAAGAAGCCATGCTGCAAAGCGATGCCATCCGTATCAAATATGCATACAAATATGCAGGAAGTTCCAATTATTGGAAAAACTCCATCGGCATGAACCGCGGTTTGAAACGCATGCACGTGCTGGAAAAGAAACAGGCGCTCGAAAAACAATTCGCCGATTGGGTGGCTCAACAGCCCGACAACCCCACTTACATACACACGCTCAACCTGCTGTCCGATGGAATTACCCATTCGATGGAAACGAACAAAATACGAACCTATTTGTCCGAAGCCTTTTGGGCAGGTACGGAAATCATTGGTTTGGCATCTGAAGTTGATCGAATTCATTCGCAAGAAGTTGAATACAGAGAAACGCTTTTTAACGATAAAATATTGCCGTTCTATAAAGACTACGAGCCAAGCTTGGATAAGAAAGTATTGGCAGCCATGCTTCAATTAGTCAAAGACCATATTCCCGCACAGCAGCTGCCGCCGGAAATTGTTGCTATTGATAAAAAATATAAAGGCAACTTCTCGAAATTTGCAGAAGAGTTATTCAAAAAATCCGTCTTCTTGTCGCCGGACAAATTGAAAAGTCTGTTGCTGAATGATAAAAACTTTTCGAAAATAGAGAAAGATGATGCATATAAACTATACAAATCGGTTCGGGCAAGCTATGACGCCTTAAATAATTCTACCCAAGCCGACAAAGACAAGATAAAACAAGGCAATCGTTTATTTATCAAAGGATTGCGTGAAATGAACCCTACCCACCATTATCCGGCTGATGCCAATTCCACCTTGCGTTTGACTTACGGCAAAGTCGGCGGATACCCACCCTACGATGGCGCTTGGTACGACTACTTCACTACTACCAACGGCATTTCGGAAAAATACGATCTTACTGATCCTGAATTTAACGTACAAGCAGAAATCATGCATTTATTTCAACAGAAAGAGTTTGGCCGTTACGCCAATGAAGCGGGCAACATGAATCTCTGCTACATCTCCAATTTGGATATTACAGGCGGAAATTCCGGTAGTCCTGTCTTTGACGGACAAGGCCGCTTGACAGGCTTGGCTTTTGATGGAAACTGGGAATCAATGAGCGGTGACATTGCTTTTGAACCGGAAGTACAGAAATGTATTGCCGTGGACATTCGTTACGTCCTTTTTATGATTGATAAATGGGGAAAATGCCAACGGATTATGGACGAAATCAATATTCAATGAAAAAGCAAAAAAAGCAATTCGACTCTTCTACTTTTTGGAAAAAAGTACGATTCAAATACAAATTATATTTTCTGAATGAGAATACTTTGGAAGAAGTATTCTCATTCAGATTGTCTTTATTATCAGGTTTTTGGGCAGTGCTTAGTTTTGCCATCCTGTTGATTATTCTGACATCTCTCGTTATCATCAACACGCCGATACGGAATTATTTGCCGGGCTATATTGATTCTGAAATCCGTCAGGAAATGATTGAGAATGCTCTGAAAACCGATTCTCTGGAACAAATTATTCAGGTACAATCACTTTATATTGAGAATATCAGCGGCATTATTACCGGCAACAGTCCGATTGTCAAGATTACCGAGCCGGATACCTTGGCCGTTCCTGCCAAAGTGGAAGAGTTGAAAAAATCCGACGCACTCAAAAAATTCATGCAAAAATACGAAGAGGAAGAGCTGAACAAGAAAAAATGAAGAAAAGACAAATCGCCATTTTAGGTTCTACCGGCTCGATAGGCACACAGGCCTTAGACGTGATTCGCCAACATTCCGACACCTTGGAAGTTTATGCAATGACCGCCCACAATCAGGTGGAATTGCTGATTCAACAGGCCCGCGAGTTTATGCCCGACACGGTCGTCATCGCCAACGAATCGAAATACGAACTACTGAAAGAAGCTTTGAGCGACCTTCCCATCAAAGTATGGGCCGGTTCCGATGCCATAGCACAAATTGTTGAAGCCGAACCGATTGATATGGTTTTAACAGCTATGGTAGGCTATTCGGGCTTGCAACCGACCATCCATGCCATTCAGGCGGGAAAAGCCATTGCCTTGGCCAACAAAGAAACCTTAGTCATTGCCGGCGAATTAATTACGCGCTTGGCCAAAGAACATAAAACACTCGTTTTGCCGGTTGATTCCGAACATTCAGCCATTTTCCAATGTCTGGCGGGCGAATGGGAAAATCCGATTGATAAAATCCTGCTGACTGCTTCCGGCGGCCCGTTCCGCAATTTTTCATGGGAACAATTGAAACACGTTACCAAAAACGAAGCCCTGAAACATCCCAACTGGAATATGGGAGCGAAAGTAACCATCGATTCCGCCAGTTTGATGAATAAGGGTTTTGAGATGATTGAAGCCAAATGGCTGTTTGGCGTGCAACCCGAACAAATTCAGGTATTGGTGCATCCACAGTCGATTATTCATTCCATGGTACAATTCCGCGATATGTCGATTAAAGCGCAGTTGGGAATGCCCGACATGCGGATTCCGATTCAGTATGCGCTGACCTATCCTTCGCGTTTCAAATCCAATTTTGAACCGGTGGATTTCACTCAATTCAACCAATTGACATTTGAAGAACCGGATACGAACCGGTTCCGCAACCTGACATTCGCCTTTGAAGCGATTCGCCAAGGCGGAAATATGCCCTGCATCCTCAATGCAGCCAACGAAATAGTAGTTGAAGCGTTTCTGAAAGACCAAATCGGCTTTTTGGAAATGAGCGAAATCATTGAAAAAATCATGCAATCGGGCACGTTCGTCGCATCGCCTGCTTACGAAGATTTTGTAGAAACAGACAAAGAAACAAGAAATAAAACAACAGTAATTTTAAAAACAAAATAATGGAAATTTTTTTAATAAAAGCATTACAACTTATCCTCTGCCTCTCCATTTTAGTCATTGTACACGAATGTGGGCACTTCCTTTTCGCCAAACTATTCAAAGTGCGGGTTGAAAAATTTTATCTGTTCTTTAATCCGTGGTTTTCTTTATTCAAGTTCAAACCGAAAAACAGCGAAACGGAATACGGCATCGGCTGGTTGCCCTTGGGCGGATTTGTAAAAATAGCAGGAATGATTGACGAAAGCATGGATAAGGAAGCCCTGAAACAACCACCCAAACCGTGGGAATTTCGCACCAAACCGGCTTGGCAACGCCTGTTGATTATGGTGGGCGGCGTGATGATGAATTTCATTCTGGCTTTCTTCATCTATTCGATGATAGTTTTGGCATGGGGAGACACATACGTTCCACTCGAAAAAACACCTTTGTATTTCAGTCAAACAGGACATCAGGCAGGTTTTCAAGACGGCGATCACCTCTTGGCTGCCGATGGAAAAACCCTGTCCCGCTACGATGACCTGTCTTTATTCCGTATCATTGATGCTCAAAATATAACCGTGTTGCGCGATGGACAAAAAAAGACATTCGCCTTGCCTGAAAATTTTAAGGCGCAATTTATGACCTCCAAAATGCCGTTGACCGATACTTCGACAACACTTATCGACAGTATTGTTCCCGGCGGCAATGCCGAAAAAGCAGGCCTGCTGGCCGGTGATAAGATTATTTCCATCAACGAGGTGGAAACGTCTGCTTTCAATGTATTGGCTTCGCAGTTATCAAAACTTGAAGACAAAGACGTGAAACTGGAAATCCTGCGGAATCAAGAAAAATTAGCGCTGACAGCTCATGTGAGTGAGGCAGGCAAATTGGGTTTCTCGGTCAAAACCGCAGATGTGAGCATAACCGACCGCTACAATTTCTTTCAGTCTTTCCCCCAAGGCATTGTGTTAGGTGTGCGGAAACTTTCGTTTTATGTACTCCAACTGAAGTGGCTTTTCACCAAAGAAGGCGCACAAAGCATAGGCGGGTTCGGCGCCATCGGCAATCTTTTCCCCGACCAATGGCATTGGGGCGCATTTTGGACATTAACGGCTTTTCTCTCTATCATGTTGGGTGTGATGAATCTCTTACCAATTCCCGCTTTGGACGGCGGACACGTTTTGTTCCTGCTGTATGAAGTGATTACCGGTCGCCAACCCAGCGACAAGTTCTTGGAATATGCCCAGTATGTGGGCATGGCCCTCTTGTTTGGACTACTGATTTATGCCAATGGAATGGATATTCTCAGGGCATTCTTTTAAATAAGTAATGATGCTTTATCGCGGCGCTTTCCTGTAAAGAGATGCCGCGATAAAGATATATACAAAATTAGGAATCCACACGGCCAACCACGGACTGACATAACCGGAAACTGCAAACGAAGAAGAAACCTGCATAAACAGGATATAAGAAAAACTGAGCAACATCCCGACACCGATTTTCATTCCCATACCGCCTTTTACTTTCCGGGCGGAAACCGATGCGCCGATAATGGTTAGAATAAATGCCGCCAAAATCATGGCAAACCGTTTATGAAATTCTATTTCAAATAGTTGGATATTGCCGATACCGCGTTTTTTTTGACGGTCGATATATTTTTTCAGTGCGGGAGTGGTCATTTGTTCGCAATCTAAAACGGAAATCATAAAGTCGGCCGGAATAATCGTCAAAGTCGTATCCAAAGATAAACCGGTCGTAATCTCCTCCTTCATATCTACAAAATCACGAATCATGTAATCTTTTACCGTCCATTGATAGGCGGTATCCCATTCGATGCGCTGAGCAGTCAAACGAGATTTTAATTGTTTGCCTTCGAAACGTTCCAAAGAGAAGCGCGTGCCGTTCTTGGTGGTCGAATCGAAACTGTCGAAATAGGCGATAATATCTGGTTCTACTTCCAATTGGATATTGCGTGAATAAGTAACACTCTTGTCTTTCACGTATTTATTCATGAACTCTATTCGCGTAATATTTGCCGGAGGAATAACGTAACTGTTGAGTACGAAAGTCATTGCCGCAATCAAGGTTGCCGAAATCAGATAAGGCTTCATCAATCGGTTGAAACTCATTCCGCTCGACAGCATGGCGATGATCTCGGAATTGTCGGCCAAGCGGGAAGTAAAGAAAATGACCGCAATGAAAACAAACAACGGACTGAATAGATTGACAAAATAGGGGATGAAATTCAGGTAATAATCGAAAATAATAGCATGGGTAGGTGCACTGGTCTTGAGAAACTTGTCTAATTTCTCATTGAAATCAAACATGACTGTGATGGATATAATCAACAGAATGGCAAAAAAGTAAGTGCCAATAAATTTTTTAATGATATACCAGTCAATGATTTTCAACAACTTTCGGAAAGCCATACTTATTTTCCAAGCAACTTGTTATATTCTTTGGAATTTTCGATGATTTCAATCCCTTTTTGCAACGCATTGTTTTCTTCGTTGATGATTTGGAAATATTCGTTCATATTCCAAAGGTCGCGGGCAATTAATGCTTTGATCTGCAATTGAAGCAGCGATTTGGATTTGTCGAATTGCGCCATATCTTCCGAATTCAATTGAGCGGAAGTGCGTTTTTCTTTCGATTGATCCGATGCTGTCGCGTTGAAAGAAATCAGTTCGAAATTTTCCTTTTTGAACAAATCCAACAAACTGTTCAGCATTGATTCCGTAACCCGAAAGTTCGATTTATAGGTATCAAAATGGTTCTGATATTGTTTCAATAAGGAAGATCTGTTCTTGTCGATGTGGTTCATAACCAATTTATTGACAACCCCTGAAGCCACCAATGAACGGTGAATATCGGTATAAAGGCTCGTATCAAGCGGTACAAAATAATCCGGCATGATACCGCCACCGCCATACACAATTCGTTTATTAACCAAAGTATTGTACTTCAATGAATCAGGGAAATGGATACTGTCGGCGCTAAGCATTTCGCCGCGATTGTAACGTTGAATAACTTCCGTGTTATAGGATTCCAGATTGCCTTTTTCGTAAGGTTTTTGAATTGAACGGCCGGTAGGCGTATAGTAACGTGACGTTGTGAGTTTAATCATCGAACCATCGGGCAGCAACTGAGTACGCTGTACCAAACCTTTCCCGAACGAACGACGGCCGACAACGACCGCTCTGTCCCAATCCTGCAAAGCTCCTGTTACGATTTCGCTGGCCGAAGCCGAAGATTCATCAATCAAAACCACTACCTTGCCTTGTTCAAAACTGCCTTTCTTGCTCGCATGGGTTTCTTCCCTGTGTTGATGAACACCTTCGGTATAAACAATCAGACTGCCTTGTTGTAAAAATTCGTTGGCGATTTCGTTTGCACGGTGCATATAACCGCCACCATTACCTTGCAAATCCAGAATCAGATTTTGCAATCCTTTCTGTTGAAGTTCTTTTAATGCGGTTTTAAATTCATCGAAAGTAGTTTCGGCAAAACGGTTTAATTTGATGTATCCGGTTTCTTTATCAATCATATACGAAGCATCCAGACTGTAAATAGGTATTTTTCCGCGGACAATTTTGAAAGAAATCAAATTCGAATTATTGCCCCGCAACACTTTCACGTTCACCACTGTACCTTTCGGTCCGCGCAAACGCGACATAATATCGGAAGTTGACTTTTTTACGCCGGAGATGAGGGTATCATTCACATAAATAATGCGGTCACCCGCCATGATTCCTACTTTTTCAGATGGACCGCCGGGAATGACCTGTATCACATACAACGTATCCGTCAGCATATTGAATTGAATACCGATGCCATCGAAATTACCCTGTAAAGGCTCGTTCATTTCCTTCACTTCTTCAGGTGTCATATAAGCGGAATGTGGGTCTAATTTTTGCAACATTGCAACAATAGCATCTTCCGCCAGTTTGTGCGTATTGACTGTATCGACATACCAGTTTTGAATCACATTCATCGCCATACTGACTTTGAGCGCCGATTCATTAAAATTTTGTCCATACGAGCAAGAGCATAAGGACACTAAGAAAAGGACAAAACAGAATACGTTTTTCATTAGTTTCATTTTTTTACCTGAATAAGACTACTACGTTTTTTATAAGCATGCAAAGGTACAATATAGTCCGCTACAATACAAATAAATTATGAACGATGTGCTCCGACTTATTCGATAATTATCTTGTGCAGCGACCGTTTACCAACCACCAGATACACCCCTGCCGGCAAATTGCTCGCATCTATTTTTAGCTCTTGCTTGTCGGCTATAAAGGTTTTCACGCAATGACCCTGTGAGTTGTAAATGCGGAAGGTTTGAACTTCAAACGTTTTGCAATACAAGTACTTATCAGTAGTAACACGAATCACAGTTGGATAAATTTGAACCCCAGAGGAATTGAAACCAGTATCCGAACCAGATTTAGTGAGTGTGAAATTGCGAACATAAATCCAATTGGTCACATTGGGAACTTCAGCATTCCTTTTGACCGAGAGCGTATATACTTGCGATTTAGGAATGGTAATGGACAAACCGCCCAAATCATCGCTTATATAGTGACTGAAATCGTTTGGAACGGATGCAAGGCCTGTGGCCTGATAGTGTCCGGTATAGCTTGCATCGTTGATCGTAAAATACAACTCGCCGGGTTGATACCAGGCGGCATATTCGGCTCCCAGTTGATAGGTTCCTTTTTCCAGATAGATGCGAAAGCGCATTTCGGCATTTCTACCATACCAATACTTTATCGTATACGGAATAAAATCTTTATTCAATTCTTTGGTGGATGCCTGAAAAGGAGTCAAGCGGATTTGGTTGTTGCGAATATTTGATTTTGACACTTGTTGCGGAGTTTGTGAAAACACCAATTCGACAGGTGCATAGTATTGATCCGGACAGTCCATCTCCGGCAAGGTAATCAGTAAATTATTGTTTTCCAAAGTAACAGGCAACAATTCCTGGGTCGCAAGCAGCGTGGCATTCTCCGGCAATTCGGTTATGCCGTTCACGACGATAGACTTTTCGTTCCAATACGCTGGAGAAACGTGCAGATACCAGTGAAAAGTTCCGTCCGCATCTGTTTTTTGAGTAACATAACCGTATTCAAACGGATTGAGCAATGTATTTTTCTGCGTTCCGTAAACCGTTTCACCATACAGTTGCATGTAGTCGCCGATTTCTTTCAAGGTATTGACGGCTGGTTCGGGAATGACACCGTGCCGGTCGGGACCTACATTCAGCAGGAAGTTTCCACCTTTGCTCGCCAATTCCAGGATCCGGCTAATGGAGTAAAGACCTGATTTCCAAGTATAATTATAGGCATTATATGTATCCGGTTCATATTCAAATCCCCAAGAACTATTGAGCGAGGAACATGCTTCCCAGTTTTTATTGTGATCGTAGCCGTTGTATGGAATATCCGGCGTATCATTTTCCGGCGTAAAAAAGTCCCCTTCAAAACCAGGGGCTAACCGATCATTATAAATCACTTTGTTTCCAATAGGAGATTGCAACAACGCATCAAGTATATTTTGGGCAAGTGTGGGATTCGTGTTGGATGCGCCCGGGGCATCAAACCAAAACAAGTCTATATCATACTTGGTGGTCAGTTCCTGAATGTGTGGAATCACAAGTTCATTGACATATTTTTCTACTTTGTCGGCAGGATATGTACCATTATTGAGCTCCGGAATAAAGTCCATTCCGCCTTCATGCATCCAATCCACATTTTGTGAATAATAAAATCCGATCTTCAAACCTGCATCGTG
>JAITXK010000152.1 GCA_031284765.1 Candidatus Symbiothrix sp. | reverse complement strand
CCCAAGACAATACAGTTTCCTGCCCTGCCAAATTTGTTACCTGAAGCAACAAAGGAAGTAAGATAAAAGAGAAATATTTCAACGAATACGTATTCATTTTTGAAGTACACCTTGTTTTTTTTGAATAAAATAGGCTAAATATTACATTTGTTCCTGTATTTATTACTATACTTTGCTCTAATTCTAAAATTCAATCTGTACAACTTCATTTTTCCAAAGTATCTATAATTTAGAAAATAACCAATATAATTATAGGTTTTTTTGGATTTATATTGCTCAGTTTAATATTTTTCATAGAATTGAGGGTCAAGCAGTGTCATTTCAAGCGAAATAGAAAAACCACAATGACAACTTCACAAACACCTCACCACCACCGCATTCCTATGCGCCAGCAACTGTTCATTCTCCGCCATAATCTCAATAGTGGCACCTAAACGAGCAATACCTTCCCGCGTAATCTCCTGAAACGTGATTTTTTTCAAGAAACTATCCAGATTCACCCCGCTGTAAGCCTTGGCATAGCCATTGGTCGGCAAAGTATGATTCGTGCCAGAAGCGTAATCACCTGCACTCTCCGGTGTATAATGACCCAAAAAGACGGAACCGGCATTCGTGATTTTTTCCGCCAATCCGGCATAATTTTTTGTTTCGATAATCAAGTGTTCGGGAGCGTAGAGATTCGTTAATTCAATCATTTCTTCCTCATTTCGAAGAATGATTATTTTACTGTTGGCCAACGATTTGAGCACTAATTCTTTGCGAGGAAGCACTTCCAATTGTTTGGCGACTTCGGCCACTACTTGTTCCGCCAAATGTTCGGAAGTCGTTACCAAAACGGCCTGACTGTCAGCGCCGTGTTCCGCCTGTGAAAGCATATCCGAGGCTACAAAAGCAGGATTGGCGGTTTCGTCGGCAATGACTTCTACCTCCGAAGGACCTGCGGGCATGTCGATGGCGACGTCTTTCAGACTGACCAATTGCTTGGCCGCAGTTACATACTGATTGCCCGGCCCGAAAATCTTATATACTTTCGGAACGGTTTGCGTGCCGTAAGCCATGGCGCCAATGGCCTGTATGCCGCCAATCTTGAAAATACGATGCACACCCGCCGTTTCCGCAGCGAACAGAATGGCGGGATGAATTTTCCCTTCCCGATTGGGTGGAGTACACAAGACAATTTCTTGACAACCGGCGATTTTGGCAGGAATACCCAACATCAAAACAGTGGAAAACAAGGGTGCTGTGCCTCCGGGAACGTATAAACCGACTTTTTCTATCGCCACTGCTTTTTGCCAACACGTTACTCCTTGCATGGTTTCTACTTTGGGCAAGACGTGTTTTTGCGCTTCGTGAAAGGTGAAAATGTTCTGAGCGGCTATTCGAATGGCTTGCTTCAATTCGTCCGATACTTGAGTTTGCGCTTGGTTTTTCTCTTCTTGCGAGACTTCCAAAGCAGACAGTTCTACTTTGTCGAATTGGAGTTCATAGGCCAAGACAGCCTCATCGCACCGGATTTGGATGTCTTCCAAAACATCCCGTACCGTATCATATAAGTGTGTGGAATCAAAAACAGGACGGCTGATTAATGCCGCCCATTGCTCTTTTTCCGGATATTTACAGACATCCATAAGTAGTTAGTTGTTTTTGTTACAATATCATTTTCTCAATCGGAATGACCAAAATGCCTTCCGCGCCGGCAGCTTTCAGTTTGCCGATGATCTCCCAAAATCGCTTTTCTTCAATGACCGAATGAATCGAACTCCATCCTTCCTGTGCCAAAGGCAAGACGGTTGGACTTTTCATTCCCGGAAGTATACTGAAAATTTCGGGTAATTGGTCGTTCGGCGCATTCAATAAAATGTACTTTTTATCTTCGGCCGTTTGAACGGCATCAATTCTGAAGATTAATTCTTTCAGAATTCCCTGTTTCTCCTTGTTCAAATGGCGATTGCCGATAAGTAAGGCTTCGGATTGCATCACCACTTCCACTTCTTTCAAGTGATTACTAATCAGTGTACTTCCGGAACTGACAATGTCAAAAATAGCGTCGGCCAATCCGATTCCGGGCGCAATTTCCACCGAACCGCTGATGACATGGATATCGGCTTTGACGGCATTCTTCTTCAAGAAATCCGCCAAAATAGTAGGATAAGAGGTTGCGATTTTTTTTCCTGACAACCAACCCAGCCCTTGATACTCTTCTTCTTTCGGAATGGCCAACGACAAACGGCATTTGCTGAACCCCAATCGTTTAATGACTTCTGCCTGCTGTTTTTTCTCCACATATTCGTTTTCGCCTACAATGCCCACATCGGCCACGCCATCGGTTACCGCCTGCGGAATATCATCATCGCGCAAAAAGAGAATTTCTACCGGAAAACTTTTCGACGGCACCAAAAGACTTCTTTTGCCGGCCGACAATTTAATACTTGCTTCGCTCAGAAGATTCATCGTTTCTTCATATAAGCGGCCTTTCGCTTGTACTGCAATTCGTAACATCTATTTTTATTTTTTATTTAATTCGGGATAACTGACTCTCGAGTGATAAACCGACAATAACTTATCCACAAAAACATTTTTTATCGTACTAATGTTTTGGAAAGTGAGCGGTGCATCATCCAACAAACCATCAGCGATTTGTCCATTGATAATTCGATTCACTAATTCGCGGATAGAGGCTTCATTATAGTCTTTCAAGCTACGGGAAGCGGCTTCAACGGCATCCGCCATCATTAAAAGCGCGGTTTCCTTGGTGTCGGGATTGATGCCATCGTAGGTAAAAGCTTCTTCGTTGACCGGCCCATCAGGATGTTGATTTTTATACGAGTTATAAAAATACTTTGCTTTGCCTTTGCCGTGATGCGTTTGAATAAATTTGATGATGGCCGACGGAAGTCCGAATTGTTGTGCTTTTTTCACGCCTTCGGGTACGTGTTCCGTAATAATTTTGGCACTTTCTTCCAACGTTAAATGGTCGTGCGGATTGTTGCCCACCACGGTGTTTTCGGAAAAGTATCCCGGATTTTCCAGTTTACCCAAATCGTGATACAACGCCCCTGTACGCACCAATTGCGGATTGGCATTCACTTTGGAAGCTGCCGCAGTACCCAACATTGACACTTGCAAGGAATGTTGAAAGGTACCCGGACTTTTCTCCGACAACTCCACCAAAGCAGGCAAATTAATATCCGACAATTCCACCAGGGTTACATTGGATATATATCCGAAAATATTTTCAATAATATAAATGAAGGGATAGGCAAAGAGAACAAACAAAAAGTTGATGCCGAACCCGCCGAAACTGCTCCAATTCAGTTCGGAAATATCACCGTTCTGGAACAGCCAAAACCCGATATAGCCCACCACGTAGGTCGCCACAATATAAATCGCACATTTTATCAAATCCGAGCGTTTGGTCAGGTCTTTCAGGACGTACAAGGCCACCGCGCAGACCAGAAACTGCAAAAGGAGAAACTCAAAAGCATCGGGCACCATCAACGCACAGATTAAAACAGTGGTCAGATGAGTCATTTGCGCCGTGCGTGACTCGAAAAACGTGCGAATGACAATCGGAATAATGGCGAAGGGGATAATATAGACGTTCACTAATTCGGTTCGGACACAGATTTCGGTGACAATCACAAACAGGGAAAGCATACAAAGCAGGAATATCATGTCCTTTTTCCTTGCATAAATCTTCTTCCTGAAATAGGCCAGATAGAGTACGAAACAAGTCATCAAAGCAACAATCAAAAGGGCGCACCCGATGATTCGGCTGAATTGCCGGCCGGCCGTTCCTGCCTGTTGGTCATAAATCGCTTTGAGGGAAGAGAGTTCGTTGTAACTTCGTTCGTTCACCAGTTCGCCACGGTCGATGATTTTTTCGCCCACTTGTATCAGCATTTCCGTTGTATCGACTTGCATCACTGTGTTTCGGTATTTTTCGCCCGATTCCAAGGTCGAATCCGTTTCCATCCATTCCTCCCGTTCATTGATTTGGAATATCGGAAAATCGAAAGGCGCGGTTACCAAACCGTATTTCCACGGCTTTCCCTGCTCGAAAGCATAATCTGTTTTTCTTTCGCGCGGAAACAGCCAAATAATCACTATTGTAATAATAATGAAATAGATAAATGAGGGAATATTGAATCTTTGCTTCATGTGAAACGAAATTTGGGCGAAAGATAGTAAAAAAATCGCTTCTAAGCAGAATGTTCGATAGATTATTTTGGAGATATACGGCTCACCAGCGAAAGTTTTGGAATTATTAATCCATCAATACCTTTGCGACTTGCCTTACCTTGTTTTTTAATAAATTCTAAAATTCGTTTCTTAAAATACTCATCACTAAAACTTTTGTTTTTAGCATATTCTGCCATAAGTACTTTGTTGTTCATTGGCTTTATCACTTTGTACAATAGATATATATTGGGTTTTCTGCCTTCGAAAAATCTTGATTTCTTCAGGTATTGGTGTTCTTCGTCCGAAATACTGCGGTTTTTCTGTACTTTATCCAACGTGATAATATCGGCAATTGACAAGTTTGGATTGTTGATAAGAATCTTTGCGAAATTCTCATCTATCATTCTGCCGGTCAAAGTTGCTTTCACTTTTCCGCCTGTAAAATCGTAATCAGGCATTGGAAAATACCTTGCCCTTTGATAATTAAAGATTTTGCGTATTCCGCCTCCTTGCGTATCTATCATGTTCAGGTTTTTCATCGCCTCCACAAGAAACGGATTCCGGTAATATTCTTCAGGAGCATCGTTAATTACTACTTCCTCAATGGATTGCGGGATAAATGTCGCATAATTGGTAAAAACGAGATGGTCGTCTTCAAATTCTACAACATTGATTCTGGCGCTCTTTGTATAATCTTGATGCGCAATCGAGTTATGAAGTAACTCGCGAATATTAAA
>JAITXK010000165.1 GCA_031284765.1 Candidatus Symbiothrix sp. | reverse complement strand
AAAGCATCTGACAAAAATTCACAATAGGCCTGTGTGAGCGAGGCTTCCCCTAAAACAACCGTGTATTTTTTCTGCCAATAATTCAACAGGATAAAAGGTAAAACCAAGCTACCGGCCTTCGGAACTGAAGTGAAATATTCCATATTGGAATTATCTATCTCATTCAGATACAGGGTTTTATTTCTTTCTCCGGAGTGAATGTTCGAGGTAAGTTCATAATCCAAATCGAAACGCAGAAAACGCAACTCGCTTTGCAAGGATTTTGCGCTTTTACACGATATAAACAACGCAGCAGCACATACAACAAATAAAAATGGTTTGAGCGATTTCATTCATCCTTCATTTTATGCATAGAGTCTTTTGCGAATTTCCTTGATTTCTGCCGAAGTTATATAATCGTCATAATCCATGCGTTTGTCGATAATACCCTTCGGAGTAAGTTCGATGATACGGTTACAGACCGTTTGAATAAACTCGTGGTCGTGGCTCGACATCAAAATATTGCCTTTGAAATTCTTTAAGGTGTTATTGAATGCCTGAATGGACTCCAAATCCAAATGGTTGGCAGGGGAATCCAACACCAAGCAATTGGCGTTTTTCAACATCATGCGGGCAATCATGCAACGCATTTTTTCGCCTCCGGAAAGCACACTCGCCTTTTTTAGCACTTCCTCGCCGGAAAACAACATTTTGCCTAAATAACCTTTCAGATACACTTCATGCGTGTCATCCGAGAATTGGCCAATCCATTCGACCAGATTCATATCGGTATTGAAATAGGCGGAGTTATCCAACGGTAAATAGGCCGCGGTAATGGTTTGTCCCCATTCAAACGTGCCCTCACCGGCTTGCTGTTCGTCGTTGATAAGTTGGAATAACGCAGTCATTGCACGCGGGTCGCGCGACAGAAAAATGATTTTGTCGCCTTTTTCCACGTTGAAAGAAATGCTATTAAATAGCGCATCGTCGCCAATACTTGCCGATAAACCGTTCACTTCCAGAATTTTATTTCCTGTTTCACGGTCGGGCGTAAAAATGATGCCCGGATATTTTCG
The DNA here is from genome assembly GCA_031284765.1 of Candidatus Symbiothrix sp. Classification (GTDB taxonomy): domain Bacteria; phylum Bacteroidota; class Bacteroidia; order Bacteroidales; family Azobacteroidaceae; genus Azobacteroides. The sequence continues at coordinate 6,215 of JAITXK010000165.1, read as the reverse complement.
CGAAGACGGTTGGATTTCCTCAATATTCAGTTTTTCCAGCATTTTTTTGCGGGAAGTCGTTTGTTTTGACTTGGCCACGTTGGCGCTGAAGCGGCGAATAAATTCCTCCAGCTCCTTTTTCTTTTCTTCGGCCTTTTTGTTTTGATTTTGTTGCTGACGCAAAGCCAACTGCGAAGACTCGTACCAAAAACTGTAATTGCCCGAAAATAATTTGATGTCGCCATAGTCAATGTCCACCGTATGCGTACAAACGGCATCCAGAAAATGGCGGTCATGGGAAACGACCAAGACCGTATTGTCAAATTCGGCGAGATAATTTTCCAGCCACATTACGGCGTCAATGTCCAAATCGTTGGTAGGTTCGTCCAGCAGCAGGTTATCGGGCTTGCCAAAAAGCGCTTGCGCCAGCAAGATACGCACTTTTTCCTTGGCGCTCACGTCTTTCATAATCTTGTAGTGCAAGTCTTCTTTGATGCCCAGGCCGCTCAGGAGATTGGCGGCATCGCTTTCGGCGCCCCAGCCTTCCAGTTCAGCGAATTTTTCTTCCAATTCGGCAGCTTTCACGCCGTCTTCATCATTGAAATCCGCTTTGGCGTAGAGGGCATCTTTTTCTTGCATAATCTTCCACAAGACGGTATGACCACGCAACACGGTTTCCATGACTGAACATTCATCGTAGGCAAAGTGGTCTTGTTTCAAGACCGAAAGCCGCTCATGGGTGCCGAAAGAAACACTACCCGCAGTGGGGTCCATTTCTCCGCTTAAAACCCGCAGAAAGGTGGATTTTCCCGCTCCATTTGCACCGATAATACCGTAGCAGTTACCCGGTGTGAAATTCAAATATATGTCTTGAAAAAGGACTCTTTTCCCGAATTGAATTGCTAAATTGTTTACTGTAATCATTTCTTTTTTATCTTGGGGGCGCAAACTTACATGAAAATCGTGAGATTTCCAAGTATGCAACTAAAAATCAAGCGAATCTTTAGATAATATTTGCAATACATGGAAATTATTTTTACATTTGCGTCGGTTTTAGAAAATATAAATAGTAATTAAAACAAAAAAAGACATGAAAAGGAAAGTTTTTTCAGTAATGACGTTTATAATTTTAAGCGTAGCGAGTGTATGTTCACAAGTTCGTATCAATGGCTTGAATTATGTTATTAATGGTAGCTTGGGGGTGGGTCCGTCTGCTACGATTTCCACACAATCGGAGGGATTGCAAGAAGGCAAGACTATTCCTCCCGGTACGTATCAGAACGATGGCTCCACTTGGGTCAAGATAGATTCTGTTGAGAATACAGATGACATAGTAGCCGCAGATCAAGTGGAGGATAGTTTGGGAACCGTTACGGATGTTGACGGCAATAGCTACCACGTCTTCCAATTTGGCAATGCCGGCTGTTGGATGACAGAGAATCTAAAAACGACTCATTATGCCGACAGTACCGAGCTAAAGCTAAATAATAAATCCAAAAGCAAAGCAAAGGCGAAATCGTATGCTTATCCGAATAACAGTGTGGCAAATAAAGAAGCTTATGGTCTGCTATACACTTGGCCGGCAGCAAGCGGACGCATCACAAATGCGTTGATCCCTGAAGCAAATAGTTCAACACAAGATCAGTATCAAGGTATTTGCCCAACAGGGTGGCACTTGCCAAGTGATTACGAGTGGAATGTATTGGAAAATGAGTTAGCAAACAATCCAACTTTTAGCGATGAATTTAAGGCGCCTTTTGCCGGTTGCTCAGGCGATAATATTATGCAAAATTACGGCGCACGTGCATACTTTTGGTCAAGTAGTTTCTACACTACCAACGCGATATGCTATTGGTACTTGACCAGCAACAGCAAGAATCTGCACCACTACTACAACAAAAAGCAATACTTGTACAACGTTCGTTGCAAGAAAGACTAACCGTTGTATCCAATCTAATATTTCTGATATTCTCTAAATACTAATGATTTTCCTCCGGTTGTTTCCACAGTAAAACAACCGGCAAGGGATTCATTTAATGTTCCTTGCCACCAAGAAGTTAGTACCCTGTTTTCGATTGGATAAACCAAATTGCGAGTCGTAAAGAGGGTGGAAGCAGTCAGGCTGAAAATCGAGACTTGCTGACCAGCATAACTTTCATACACAGAAGATTTAAGTTGCGGAACAAAAACGCCATAATCCGTCAGCAGTTGCACTTGAGCGCTTTCGGCGTAATCGGTTAGCAATGCAAGGTTGCCCATGGTATGGTCTTCGCGTTTGCCGGTGGCGCCCAGAATGGTAATTTCCGTCCAGCCGTGCTCAATGCAAAAGTGTAGGGATTTCGTCAAATCGTTGGTTTCCTGATCGGGATAGGGGAATAGGATGGGGGAGAAGCGGGTTTTTAATTCATTGGAAATACTGTCCAAATCACCAACAATATAATCGGGGTTCATGCCAAAATGCAACAATTTTTCCGTGGCGCCATCGCAACAAATGATCCGGTCGGCATTTTTCAGGAAAGCGAGAGGAATTGCATGGCAAGGGAAATCCCCATCGGCCAACACAAGCGTTTTGAAATTTTGTATCAGCGGAATCATTGTTGTTGCATTGCGGTTTTTCGCCATTGGATATAGCCTATAACAGAAAATATTGCATAAACGACATACAATATTGTACTCGGATACATTTCTTTATATAGGTACAATGCGATGGTACAGGGATTTATAAACATCCACAAATACCATGATTCCACAATTTTCCGGGCAGCCATCCAGGCAGCGATCACGCTCAAAGTCGCAATCAAATTATCGAAAACAAAGGAAAATAATGTTCCTGAATTTATAAATGGCTGAATATCTGTGAACAGTATAAGAATCAAAGCAATAGCGGCAAATACGGCAATACCAATCGCTATTAACTGTAAAGTCAATTTTTGAGAAATAAAAACGAACGGCAGATTCTGATTGTTTTTCGTTTTGGCAAATTTCCAACAATAAATGCCATAAATCGAAACAAGCACATTGTATGTACATAAACCGGCAAGCGCATACAACTTGGCATCGAAATTGATATAGACATAAAACAGCCCACTGAGAATACCTACCACCCACATTGTCCATTTGCGGGTTACTTCCAAATACAAAAAAAACAAGGTTAGAATCGCGCCAACGACTTCAAACCAATTGTTGTTCATCCATTCAATCATTGTAAAAAAATTTATTGCTATATAATTTCTGCAAATGTATAGTATTTTTGCAAAATATTACAGCGTAAATTCAATAAAAGGAGTAAAAAATGATGAACCTTGGTAAAATTACACTATTTTTGCAGCATGGTTCTAAATTATATCTGGATAGCATTCTTCCTCATAGCCTTCGTAATAGGCCTCTGTAAAGTCATTTTTACGGGCGATGTAGGCATTTTTACCGACATGATGAATGCCACCTTCGCCGCAGCCAAAAACGGCTTTGAAATTTCCTTAGGATTGACCGGTGTGCTGTCTTTATGGATGGGATTCATGAAAATCGGTGAAAAGGGCGGGGTAGTCGATTTTTTGGCAAGAGCCGGTTCTCCGCTCTTCTCACGCCTTTTCCCCGACATTCCGAAGGGACACCCTGCCACTGGCTCAATCTTCATGAATATCGCCGCAAACATGCTAAATTTGGACAATGCAGCAACACCCCTGGGGCTAAAAGCCATGCAGCAACTGCAAGACCTGAATCCAAAGAAAGACACTGCCAGCAACCCAATGATTATGTTCATAGTCCTGAATGCATCGGGATTGACCTTAATCCCGGTAACCATCATGGTTTATCGCGCACAAATGGGTGCCGCCAATCCGGCCGACATTTTCGTTCCTTTGATGATTACAACTACCATCGCCACTTTAATCGGAACGATATATGTTTGTATCAAACAACAAATCAATTTATTAGACAAAGTTCTATTGGGCTTTTTCGGTGGAATAACTACTTTTATTGCATTGGTCGTTTGGTTGGTTAAATCGTTTCCGCAGGAACAAGTTTCTGTTTACTCTTCTTTGATAGCGAATTTATTGTTATTCTGTATTACAATCGCATTTATCGTTGCAGGAATCCGGAAAAAAATCAATGTCTATGATGCCTTTATAGAAGGAGCAAAAGATGGATTCAAAACAGCAGTCATGATTATTCCCTACTTAATTGCCATGTTGGTCGGCATCTCCATCTTTCGGGCATCAGGCGCCATGACATTTATCACGGATGGGCTGACCTATTTAGTTTCCACCTGCGGATTACCAAGCGATTGGGTCACTGCTTTCCCAACAGCTATCATGAAACCTTTGAGCGGAAGCGGAGCGCGTGGCATGATGCTGGATGCCATGCAGACCTATGGCGCCGATTCGTTTACAGGCAAATTGGCAAGTATCTTTCAAGGTTCGACCGACACCACTTTTTACTTGGTTGCAGTCTATTTCGGCGCAGTAAATATCAAAAATACGCGCTACGCAATTGCCGGTTCTTTATTGGCTGATTTGGCCGGTATTCTGGCAGCAATCTTTGTCTGTTATTTGTTTTTCGAAAACTAATTCTCCACTCACTACACCCGGAGCATAAAAGCATACGCAATTAAAATAAAAATTGTTGTATCTTTGTGGTTGCTTAAAATTCATAGGATGGCTATATTGTATAATGCTGTAGATATTCAGTTTCCTAAAATCAAACGAAGGGAAACCAGTCGTTGGATAAAAGAAGTTATTGCCCAATATCAAAAGAGGGTAGGGGAGATCAGTTATATTTTTTGCTCCGATGAAGAGATTCTGAGAATCAACCAACAGTATTTAAATCACGATTATTACACCGATATTATTACTTTCGATTATTCCGATGGAAAGGTTATTTCCGGCGATTTATTCATTTCGTTGGAAACCGTAAAATCCAATTCGGAACAATTAAAAACAGATTATTTTGAAGAACTACACAGGGTAATAATTCATGGCATTTTACACCTCTGCGGATTCAAAGACAAATCGCCCAAAGATGCAAAACAAATGCGAAAATTAGAAAACGAAGCGTTGAAACAATATGAAATTTGAATACGATATCATCGTTATAGGAGGAGGCCATGCCGGTTGCGATGCCGCCGCCGCCGCCGCCAATCTGGGTTCAAAAACCTTGTTGATTACCATGGACATGAACAAGATTGCACAAATGAGTTGCAACCCTGCTGTCGGTGGAATTGCGAAGGGACAAATTGTTCGCGAAATGGATGCCTTAGGTGGCCAAATGGGAATTATTACCGATGAAACGGCTATTCAATTTCGCATGCTGAATCGTTCCAAAGGTCCCGCCATGTGGAGTCCCCGCGCACAAAGCGATCGCACACGATTTATTGAAAAATGGAGGGAAACCATTGATTCCATCGTGAATTTATTTGTTTGGCAAGATACCGTAAAACAATTAATCATCAAAGACAAAACCGTTATCGGAGTGAAAACGGCATTGGATGTTGAATTTCACGCCAAAGCGGTTATTCTGACAGCCGGCACATTTCTCAACGGACTATTGCATATCGGAAAGACACAACTATCGGGAGGACGAATTTCCGAGCCTGCTTCCTTTGGGATCACCGAACAATTATCTGAAACAGGATTTGAAATCAACCGGATGAAAACAGGTACTCCTGTCCGCATCGATGGACGGAGCGTAGATTTTTCCTTATCGGAAGAACAAAAGGGAGAAGCAGATTTTCATAAATTTTCGTATTTGGATTTCACTCCCCGCCCATTAAAACAACTAAGTTGCTGGACTATCTACACGAATGAAGCCTGTCACGAAATTATACGAAACAGCTTAGACGAAAGTCCCCTATACAACGGACAAATCAAAAGCATTGGGCCGAGATATTGTCCCAGCATAGAAACGAAGATTGTTACTTTTGCCGATAAAACGCAACATCAATTGTTTTTAGAACCGGAAGGAGAAAACACACAGGAATATTATTTGAATGGATTTTCTTCCTCGCTCCCATTATCAATTCAATTAAACGCACTACAACAAATTCCTGCACTAAGAAATGTCCGCATTTATCGGCCGGGCTATGCTATCGAATATGATTTCTTTCCGCCCACACAGTTGTCCCATTCATTAGAAACCAAGCGAATTAAAAATTTATTTTTTGCCGGACAAATCAACGGAACGACCGGTTACGAAGAAGCAGGTTCTCAGGGATTGATTGCCGGCATCAACGCACATATCAA
>JAITXK010000093.1 GCA_031284765.1 Candidatus Symbiothrix sp. | reverse complement strand
ACGCCACCGGAGCGAAACACCGGGATTAAAAGCATTAGTATATCACAAAAAATCGGAATGAATGTGTATAGCATCCGAAAACAAAAAGATATAAGTATAGAGCAACTTTCAAAAAAACTTGAGATTAGGCCGTACCGGTTGAGGCAATTAGAAAAATTTGGTTTTACTATAAAAGCCTATAGACAGCCTGTTGACGTGGAAGACATCTATAAAATAGCAGAGGTATTAGAGATTGACCCGCTTTATATTTTCACCTATCCGGACGAATACGATAAAGACAAGCCGGAAGAAATACTTAGCGCAGAAGGAGTGGAAAGCGCCGAGGTTTTTAAAAATCATGTCGTATGTGAACTCACTCCTAAGAGAAATAAAAACGGTGATCTTGTTATAAAATTCAAAGTTTACGGAAGAGCAATGAAAATTATATTGCCGGGAGTATAAAAAACAAGATTCTTAATCAATCACAAAACTTTTATTATCTTTGTCCTGAAATTAATGCCGAAAGGTATTGTTTTAAATGCAACGAAGCACTCTAAAAGACGGCGGTTTTTTAGGGTGCTTTTTCGTTAGTTCAAAATAAGTCGCCAAAATGTCGCCAAAAACAGAAAAGGAAAAACGTTAACAATCTAAAATACAGATTATTAACGTTTTATAATGTTGTCCTGCCAGGACTCGAACCCGGACAAGCAGAACCAGAATCTGGTGTGCTACCATTACACCACAGGACAATAATTTTGAGCCGCAAAGGTACAAACTTTCAAGAAATAACCAAAAAAAATAGTAATTTTGCATCTAAAATAATTTTATACTTCAGAAATGAAAAAAGTATTTGTCAGCGGTTGTTACGATATGCTCCACAGCGGACATGTAGCCTTTTTTGAAGAAGCTGCCCAATACGGCGATTTGTATGTGGGAATCGGTTCAGATAAAACGATTTACGAACTGAAGACCCGCCGCCCTTTCAACAACGAACAGGAACGGCTTTATATGGTAAAATCATTGAAGGCAGTCAAAGGCGCACGGGTAAACAGCGGGAGCGGCCTGCTCGATTTCGTGGAAGACCTGCACGAATTGCAACCGGACATTTTTTTCGTCAACAGCGATGGACACAGCAACCTGAAAGAACAGTTGTGCAAGGAAATGGGCATTGAATATGTGGTCAGCAAACGGCTTCCGCACGGCGATTTGCCCGCCCGCTCAACTACCGCTTTGCGCAGCGATTGCCGAATTCCCTATCGCCTTGATTTGGCCGGCGGATGGTTAGATCAACCCAGTGTCAGTGCTTTGTACGCTGGACCGGTACTCACTGTTTCCATTGAACCCGATTACGAATTTAACGACCGGAGCGGCATGTCAACCAGTTCGCGGAAAAAAGCCATCGAACTGTGGCAGGTGGATATTCCGGTCGGCGACAAAGAAAAATTAGCACGGACATTGTTCTGCTTCGAAAATCCTCCCGGAACAACCTACATCAGCGGCTCTCAGGATTCCTTGGGCATTGTGATGCCCGGATTAAACCGCCTGCACTATTCCGGCGAATTTTGGCCTTCGGAAATCGAAAGTGTAACGGATGCCGACATCTTGCATTGGATTGAACAGCGCCTCTGGCTTATCCCACTTTACCCGCGACACAATGGATACGACGTATTGGCCGGTACCCATATCACTACCGAAAACGCCAAACAACTCAGCGAAGCCGCAAAAAACTGTTGGCAAGCCATTCTGAAAAAAGACGTCAAGGCTTTCGGCGAAACCATCCGCAAAAGTTTCGAAGCGCAAATAGCCATGTATCCGCACATGGTGAGCGAGGATATTCTCGAAGTATTGGACAAATATAAAGACCAATCTTTGGGATGGAAATTAAGCGGCGCTGGCGGCGGCGGATATTTGATTTTCGTGAGCGAAACGCCTATCGAAAATGCTATCCAAATTCGTATCCGCAAAGACGAATGAAATTTAAAAAACACCGGATGAACAAAATAACAGTTCTCATTAGCTCCATTTTACTCACATTTCACACCTTTTCCTACGCTCAAGTAACCACCTCAGGCATCAGCGGTCGCGTGAGTGATGAGACCGAAAATTTAATCGGCGCTTTTATCAAAGCAGTGCATACCCCTTCGGGAACGTCCTACTCGGCTGTTACCAACACCGAAGGTCGATATACCATTCAAGGGATGCGCACAGGAGGTCCGTATCGCATAGAAATTAATTATTTAGGTTATACCGAATACCGGAAAGAACATATTCTTCTTCCCTTGGGGGAAACGCTTGTCCTGAATGCCCGCCTGAACAAAGCGTCGCGGGAATTGGGCGAAGTCACAGTGTCCGGCACACAACCGAAATTTACCACCGAAAAAACCGGTATCACCACGCATATCAGTCCGCAAGAGATTGCGTTATTGCCCAGCATCAATCGAGGAATAGCCGATTTGACACGTCTGTCGCCTTACGCTTCGGGCATGAATTTTGGTGGAAGAGACGGACGTTCCAATACTTTCACGATAGACGGCGCACACCTCAACAACAATTTCGGCCTCAACTCCGACCTTCCGGGCGGTGGAAATCCCATCTCGTTGGAGGCTTTGGAAGAAGTGCAAATCAACATTGCGCCCTTCGATGTCCGGCAAGCCAATTTCATCGGTGCAAGCATCAATGCTATTACCAAATCGGGAACAAACACACTCAAAGCTTCGGCCTACTCCTATATATATAATCAAAATATGCGCGGCAACCGGATTGGTGATGTGGATTTGGGGGCACGCGATGCAGAATCCAAAAACAGCTACGGTTTTACGTTGGGAGGCCCTGTCATCAAAGACAAATTATTCTTTTTTGTGAATGCGGAATATGAAAACAGTCCGGGACAAATCACGCAATGGCGTGCTTCAAAAGACGGTCAAGCCGATGCAGCTCATTTGATTTCCCGTACAACCGAAGCCGATATGGACAAATTTTCCCGCATCCTGTACGAACGTTACAACTACAAAACCGGTTCGTATTCCAATTTTCCCGGCGGACTGACCGACCTGAAGATTGCAGGACGTTTGGATTGGAATATCAATGCGCAAAATCGCTTCAGCTTCCGTTACAATCAAGTCAAAAACGAAAACTGGATGGGAACGAACCCCAATACCGCCGAACCTGCTCCGCTCAGCGGGAACCGGATTTCCCAGGATGCTTTGTCGTTTTTCAATTCATGTTACGCAACGGTCAATACGGTCAAAACGGCTACGGTTGAACTCAACAGCCGTGCCACGAACAATATGTTCAATCAGCTATTGCTGACCTACACGCATATCAATCAGGGACGGGACACTCATTCCGAACCTTTTCCGTTTATCGACATCCTGCAAGCGGACGAACAAGGCAATATCAAACCTTACATGTCGGCAGGATACGAATTATTCACTTGGAATACCGAGACCACCAACCAAGTAGTCAACGCGGTGGACAATTACACGTTTTATTCAGGTAACCACAAACTGACCGCCGGCTTGAGTTTTGAATATCAAACGGCATCGACCTCCTACATGAGCAACGGCTTGGGTTATTACCGGTTTTCCTCGTTCGATGATTTCAAAAACGGAGCCGCACCCGAAGCGTTCGCACTTTGCTATGGCTACGACGATGTGAAGCAGGCAGGCGTAGTTTCGTTTGTGCAATCGGCCGCCTATCTGCAAGACGAATGGAATTTGCGGGATAATTTAAGCCTTACGGCCGGTCTTCGTTTCGACCATACGAATTTTGTAAATGACATCCT
>JAITXK010000198.1 GCA_031284765.1 Candidatus Symbiothrix sp. | reverse complement strand
CCTTTTTCTTTGGCGGTGGCCAGTGGAACAAAGTTGGTTAAATCGTCAGCGCCAATGATGACCCCGCAGGCATGCACGCCGGTTTGGCGAACGGTACCCTCCAGCATCTCCGCATATTTCAGGGTGTCGGAAAGGTTTTTGTTATCGGAATAACGGTCGTCATGCAATTCCTTAACCAACTTGATGCAGTTGGTTAGATTCACTTTGATGTCATCGCCACTGGCACGGTCAGTCAGTTTATTGGGAATCAGTTTGGTCAAGCGGTCGGCTTCCGACAACGGCAAGCCTTGCACGCGGGCTACGTCTTTAATCGACGATTTGGCAGCCATAGTACCATAAGTAACGATGTGGGCGACTTTTTCCTTGCCGTATTTATCCGTTACCCAACGTAAAACGTCTCCCCGTCCATCGTCATCAAAGTCGATGTCGATATCGGGCATGGAGATACGGTCGGGATTCAGGAAACGCTCGAACAGCAAATCGTATTTCAGCGGGTCTATATCCGTAATCTTCAAGCAATAAGCAACGGTGGAACCTGCTGCCGAACCTCGTCCCGGCCCTACCGACACGCCCATTTCACGGGCAGCCTGAATAAAGTCCTGAACGATGAGGAAATAGCCCGGAAAACCCATCGTCTTCATGGTTTCCAATTCAAACTCCAAGCGTTCCAAGGTCGATTCGGGAATCGTTTCGCCGTACCGTTCTTTGGCTTTCAGCAGTGTCAGTTCGCGCAAATAATCGGCTTCCAGTTTGATGCGGATGACTTTATTATATCCGCCTAATTTATCGAACCGCGTGTCGTCTTCCTTATTAAATTCGGCCCGTAAGTCGTCTTCCGAGTATTTGTTGCGGTATTCCGCTTCTGTTCCGAATGAGTCGGGAATAGGGAAAGCGGGCATCAGTGCATCGGAATTGAGGGAGTAATTTTCTACTTTATCGGCGATTTCCAGGGTATTGCTCAATGCTTCGGGCAGGTCGGAAAAAATCGCCTGCATTTCCTGGTTCGATTTGAACCATTCCTGCTTGGTATAGCGCATCCGGTTGGGTTCGTTCAGGTCTTTGCCTGTTCCCAAACAAATCAGGCGGTCGTGTGCCTCGGCGTGTTCTTCTTCCACAAAGTGGACATCGTTGGTGCAAATAATCTTGGCTCCGGTCTTTTGGGACAATTCCAGCAATCCTTGATTGGCAATGAGTTGTTTGGCGTAAGTTTCCTGGTCGCCGCCGGGCTTATCGGTTTGGTGGCGTTGCAATTCGAGATAGAAATCGTCGCCGAAAATTCGTTGAAACCAGCGAACGGACTCTTCCGCCGCCTGCATATTGCCGGCCAAAATCTTCTGCGGAACTTCTCCCCCGATGCAGGCTGAAGCCACAATCAAGCCTTCGCTGTATTTTTCCAGGCAATCTTTGTCGATGCGCGGGCGATAATAAAAACCGTCCACCCAAGAGGATGAAACCAATTTGCACAAGTTTTGATAGCCTTTTTTGTTTTTGGCCAACAGAATCAAGTGCCAACCGCTGCCGTCTTCCTTCTGCGATTTGTCGAAGCGGGTGCGGCGGGCGCAATACGCTTCGACACCCAAAATGGGTTTGATTTTCTGATCGTCGGGCAGGTCTTTGTTTTTCTTTTGAACGTAATCGTACAATTCTTTGATGCCGAACATGTTGCCATGGTCGGTGAGGGCAATGGCTCTCATTCCGCAACGAATTGTTTTATCCACCAATCCGGGAATTGACGCCATGCCGTCCAACTGCGAGTAGTGGGAGTGGACGTGCAAATGCACAAAGGATGCTGGGGTTGTTTGTATCGTATCTGACATGTTTTTTTTAACGAAGCGTAAAGGTACGAACATTGATGCGCCCCGGAAAGAATAGTGCGAAAAAGTTATCAACAAAAGGCGTTTTTTGTATCAAGGAATATTTAGCTTTCGTGAATAATAGAAAAAACAGTATCTTTACGACATCAATTAAAAGGTATAATATGTCATTAATCAAATCGGTACGAGGATTTACGCCTCAAATAGGAGAAAATGTTTTTTTAGCGGATAATGCAACAATTATCGGCGATGTAGTGATTGGAAACAATTGTAGTATCTGGTTTAATACCGTGTTGCGGGGCGATGTCAATTCCATCCGCATCGGCAACCGGGTCAATATTCAGGACGGTTCGGTCATTCATACCTTGTATGAAAAGTCGGTAACGGAAATTGGTGATGACGTGTCGATTGGACACAATGTGGTCGTTCATGGCGCCAAAATCGAGGCCGGCGCATTGATTGGCATGGGAGCTGTGGTGTTGGATCACGCCGTGATTGGCGAAGGTGCATTGATTGCCGCAGGCTCGGTGGTATTGAGCGGAACAAAAGTGGAAGCAGGCAGTATTTATGCGGGTGTTCCGGCCAAATTTGTCAAGAACATGGATGCGAAGCAATCGAAAGAGATAAATCAAAAAATTGCCGGGAATTATTTAATGTATTCCGATTGGTATAAATAGGAATAGATTGTTTCCGTAGCCCCCCGGTTTTCCGCCACAAACTTTCCTGCTTTTTCGCCTATTTCCTGTTGCCAATGCGAGTAGATGAGCAAAGCATCCATTATCCGGCTAAATTCTGCGGCGTCCAGAGCGGTCATTCCACCGCCTGCGGTCAGGATGTCGCAAGCTTCATTGGAACGTTGATAATTGGGACCGAACAATACCGGAATGCCGCAGGCAGCGGCTTCCAAAATGTTGTGAGTACACGAATGGAATCCACCTCCTATATAAGCCGCATTGCCGTAGCGGTAAATGGAGGGTAGGAGTCCATACCAGTCAATGATCAGGCAATCGCAGCCTCCAATATTCGATTTTGTAGCTTGTGAGTATAACAAGCACGGGCGGTTTATTTTATATTGAAGATTTCGCAGACGCGATTTGTTTAGCGTGTGCGGCACGATAATCAATTTCATTTCAGGATGTTGATCAAAATAAGGCAGAATCAGATTTTCGTCTTTCGGATAGGTGTTTCCGGCTATCAATGTGCAGGATTTATGGGTTTCGGACTTATTTAGAAACTCATCAATCAACGGCAAGTGTTTCTTTTGTTCATAAATTTCAAATACCCGGTCGAAACGGGTATTTCCATTTACAATAACGTTGTTAAATTCTTTTTCTGTCAAAATTATGTGCGATTCTTCGTTCTGAACAAAGAAATAAGTGTAGGAGCGAAGGATATTGAGATAACTTTTCCCATACCAGCGGAACAGGAATTGCTTGCGGTGAAAGATGGATGAAATGCTGAAAACCGGAATGTTCCGGAAAGCCAACTCATCCAAATAATTGAAGCAAAAATCAGGTTGGATGAAAAAAGCCATTGTCGGTTCCGCCCCATTTAAAAATCGCACTACATTGTGATTGGTGTCGAGGGGCAAATAGCAAATAATATCCGCCCAGGCATAATATTTTTGTGTTTCGTATCCCGAAAACGAAAAAAATGTCAGCAGGATTTTATATTCGGGTTTTTCCTTTTTAATTCGTTCGATGAGCGGTCTTTCCTGTTCAAATTCGCTCAACGATGCTGCATGAAACCAAATGTATGAAGCATTTACTTCCCTCTTTTTCTTCAGGATAGTGAATGTTTGTTTTTCCCCTTTGAGCATTCTATTTGCTTTTTTGCTAAAAGGAGCAAACAATCGAAGCATCAGAGCATATAAGTCTAAGATTAAACTGTACATGGTAAAACAGAAATTGCGGTGTTTATTCTTTTCATCACTTCTTTTTTTCCAATTATTTCCGTAATGTCGAAAATATGCGGACCTTTAGATTCTCCCACTAAAGCCAAGCGGAAGGCGTTCATAATGTTACCCAAAGAATAGCCTTTGGAATCAATCCAGTTCATGACTTTTTCTTCCGTGGGATGGGCGGTAAAGTCATCGAGAGATGCCAGCAATGCAGCCAATTCGGTTAATTGCGCGGGCGAATCTTCTTTCCACCGTTTTTTGACGGCTTTTTCGTCATACCTTGTGGGGGCGATGAAGAAGAATGCCGTTTGCTCCCACAGGTCTTGCACGAAGGTAATGCGTTCTTTTACCAAACCGACGATTTTCACGATTTTATCGTATTCGACATTCGATGCAGGCTCCAACCTGTGCCGAACGTCGGGTAAAAACATCGTTGCAATTTCCTCGTTTGATTTCAATTGGATGTATTGATGATTGAACCATTCTCCTTTTTTATAATCGAATTTGGCGCCGCTTTTACTGCATTTTTCCAGTGTGAACAATGCAATCATTTCTTCCATGGATAGTATTTCGCGGTCGTCACCCGGATTCCAACCCAACAGGGCGAGAAAATTGATCACCGCTTCGGGTAAATAGCCTTTTTCGCGGTATCCCGAAGAGTTTTCTCCGCTTTGGGGGTCGTTCCATTGCAGAGGGAATACCGGAAATCCCAACCGGTCGCCGTCGCGTTTGCTTAGTTTGCCGTTGCCTTCGGGTTTAAGTAATAAGGGCAGGTGTGCAAATTGCGGCATGCTGTCAGTCCAACCGAGATAGTTATATAAAATCACGTGCAAGGGAGCGGACGGCAGCCATTCTTCGCCTCGAATGACGTGCGTAATTTCCATCAAGTGGTCGTCCACGATGTTGGCCAGGTGATAAGTCGGCAATTGATCGGCCGATTTGTATAATACTTTATCGTCTATTATCGAAGAATTGACCTTTATTTCGCCCCGAATCATATCCTGAACCGTAATGATTTTATCGGGTTCGATTTTAATGCGGACTACATATTGTTTGCCTGCGTCCATCCAATCTTTCGTTTCTTTTTCAGACCAGCTGAGCGAATTTTTCATCTGTAGTCGCGTGGAAGCGTCGTATTGGAAGTTGGGAAATTCCTTGCGTTTTGCCTCCAATTCTTCGGGCGTGTCGAAAGCGAGGTATGCCCGTCCGTTTTCCACTAATTGATTGACCTGTTTTTGGTAAATGGATTGGCGTTCCGATTGGCGGTAGGGACCGTAAGGACCGCCCTTGTGCACCCCTTCGTCGAAAGCAATACCCAACCATTGAAAGGCTTCGATGATATAGGCTTCTGCTCCGGGAACAAAACGTTGAGAATCCGTATCTTCAATGCGTAAAATGAAATTTCCGCCCTGTTTTTTTGCAAATAAATAATTGTATAAGGCAGTACGTACTCCACCGATGTGAAGCGGACCTGTAGGGCTGGGCGCAAAACGCACACGTACTTTTTTTTCCGGCATAGTTGCTAAATTTTGCTACAAAAATACGCATATTTCTCTTTCTTTTACTATAATAGCGCTTGAATTTTTCTATTATTGAAAAAAACACCTGCATTTGCAAACTCTTTAGTTCAACAATGAAAGCACTCTTTTACTCCAACAGCATCGCTGAAAGTCCTGTCAATGCAGGCTTTTGCTTCCCGTTCCGCAATTTGCGGGATGGAAAATAAATTATTACTACACAACGACTTACATCATTCTTTTCGCTTTCATGCGCTCTTAAATTCCGTCTATTCAAGCTGCTTATACCAACCGCAACAAGTGTACAACGGAGTGCGGCTTTTTTATGCCCGCGCCTCCCGCAAGGTAGCGGAACGTCCGCAACCCTCCCCGAACCCCCGGCGGCGCTTTCGGGAACTTCCGAAAGGGTGGCCGAGCCTTCGATATTGCCGGCGGGAACTTCCGCTTCCTTGCTCGAACCCTCGGCGCGGGTGGCGGAAACTCCCGAAAGCTCCGCCGAGCCTTCCGCTTCACCGGCGGGAGAAATTGCGGCAACAAATCGTTCGAATCTTTTTATTTATTCACCATTAAACTATAAATTTTTATGGCAAATTTGATTATTAAATTCGATTACACGCGCCTCCGCAACGAAGCGCATGTAGAGCTGAACGAAACGTTCAGCACACTGGTGGAAAAGTACCACCCTTCCACGCTGGGTATTCTGCCCCTGTTTCAAGTCTATCAACCGCTGTTGGCAGACGAAGTGTCCGTTTTGGACGTCATCCGCAAGAGTGAGCTGACCGCCGAAATCATCGAACAGGACCACCTGCGCGACGGCGTATTCCGCGGTTTTGTGGATGCCGAAAAATCGGCGCTCCATCACTTCAACCCCGCCAAACGCGAAGCGGCGCGGAAGCTGGAAGTGATTTTTGAACATTACGGCAACATCGCCGCCAAAACGCTTGACCAGGAAACCGCCGCCATCGACGACCTGTTGCGCGAGTTGCTTACCGACGAACATGCCACTTGCCTCGCTCTGCTGGGTTTGGAAGACTGGGCCAACCAGCTCAACACGGAAAATCAAAAGTTCAAAGACCTGATGATGGCGCGTTACGACGAAGCAGCCCAACGTCCCACCATCCGCATGAAAGCCGCCCGAACGGCGGTAGATAAGGCTTTTCGCACGATTCTCGACCAGGTGGAAGCGCTGGTATTGGTGAACGGCATCCAAACCTACGAATCCTTTATCCGGGAGTTGAATGTGGTGATGGAGCGTTACAAACACATCCTTGCACAGGAAAAGGGGAGACGAACGAAAGTTGAAAATGAAGAAATAACCATTTAAAAAATAAAAATGATGAACAAGAGAAATGTGTTGAGTTTTTGTGCCGCAGCAATGATGCTGCTCGGCACGGTTGCTGCTCATGCAGCAACCGGAACGTGGACTTCTGGAAGTACCACGGTAGTGTTGACTGACGATGGGACGCTTACTGTTAGTGGTGTGGGGGCGATGGCGGATTATAATTATAACAATAGTGCGCCTTGGTCTTCTTCCCGTGATGCTATTCAGACAGTGGCCATTAACGACGGTGTTACAAGCATTGGGAATGATGCTTTTGAGAATTGCAGCGGTCTTACCTCCGTTACCATTCCCAGCAGCGTTACAAGCATTGGGGAGGGTGCTTTTTACGAATGCAGCCGTCTTACCTCCCTTACCATTCCCAGCAGCGTTACAAGCATTGGGGATCTTGCTTTTTACTTTTGCGAAGGTCTTACC
>JAITXK010000197.1 GCA_031284765.1 Candidatus Symbiothrix sp. | reverse complement strand
GGACTTAAGGTCCCGTAAATAGTGGACAAAGGATGAATAATCAACGATTTATTGTCAAATAAATTGGTAGCGCGGCGAATGACTTTCAACCGGTTCAGGAAAGTGTAGCACGCCGCCTGGTCTTTCAAACTGAAAGTAAGCATCGCGCCTTGATATGCTCCAAACTGTTCTTTGGCAATGGGATAGAACGGATTATCCACCAAGCCGGTGTAATTGACTTGTTTGATTTCCGGCAGGGTTTGCAAAAATTCTGCTAATTGCAGCGCCGTTGCCGACATGTGTTTGAATCGCAAGGCCAAGGTTTCCAAACCCAGACTTTGCAGGTAAGCCGTATGAGGCGACATGTATGCGCCCATATTCCGGGAAATTTCGCCCCGCAATTTGACTGTAAAGGCTTGCTTGCCGACCGTTTTAGACAACTCGCCCAGGCGGGGAGAAGTTGACCAGTCAAATGTTTGATGGTCTAAAATGATTCCACCGATACTGGTTGCACCTCCCGAAAGGTATTTTGTGGAGGAAACAATTTCCAAATCCACGCCCAATGCCTGTGCATTGAAGCCCGGCCATGCAATAATGGTGGAGTCGGCAATCAACGGTACGTTTTTGCTGTGTGCCAAAGCAGACAAGGCTTTCAAATTGGCCACTTCCAAATGCGGATTGGTTACGATTTCCGTGAATACGGCACAGGTTTTTTCATCCAAATGTTTGGCAACATCGTCTGTATCCAATAAATTACAAAAGCGGACTTCCACACCGAAAGCCTTCAATGTAAAAAGGAACAGGGAAAAGGTATTGCCGAAAAGATGTGTTGATGTGACGATATTCGCTCCGGAAGAGGCAATACTCATAAACACATTGGAAATGGCGGCCATACCCGAAGATACGGCCAACGCATGTTTCGCCTTGCTGATTTGTACGATTCGGTCTTCGAATGCTTCGACTGTAGGATTGGAAATGCGAGAGTAGGTGTGTTTTCCGGATTTTCCGAGAAAAGCAGCTTCCATCTCTTCGGCGGTATCAAATTCAAATGCCGCTCCTGAATAGATCGGCATTGAAATGGAACCATGAACGTCTTTTTGTTTAAAACGTTGATTTAAAATTTGACCGGTAATGTCTGTGCTCATTTGTTATACATTAGTTTCAACAGTAGATATGTTGTGATTGATTTCTCCCAATATAATTAATGCTGTGTCCAGAATGGAAGAATCATCAAACATAACTACGCCGCCGTCGGGGCCGGGCTCGATGTGGATCGCGCCGCCGTTGCCTGTACTTTCATTCACTCCGCCGAAATAATTTCTTACTGTTTCAACCGGAATGTTTAACTCTGCAGCCATGCGGGCGGAACTGCCTGCGGGTAATTGATCTTTGATTCTTCGCAATTCGTTAAATGTGATTGTCTTCATGATGTTTCTTTTTAAAGTTATTACTGAATATTTTTAAATTCACGCTACTAATTTAGACTAAATTTTAACTCCATCCAATTAATTTTGCACAAATAATTCAAATTTTATTGTGTGATTAAATTAACTAATTGATTATTAAAGATAAATAAAATTGCAATCATCAGCGCATACACCCAACAAAGGAAGTTACTTTCCTTTCGGGCATAAAGCGGCTGAGTCGGAATTTCTCCTTTATATAAAAATCGGGCACGCGTTTTTTTGTATATCCAATAGACCAAAAAACCGCTTCCGATGCCGATACATGTTCCTACAACCACATCCGAAATGAAGTGAACCCCCAAATAAATTCGGGAATAACCATTCAGCAGGGCAAATAACAGGATGGTAATGGTCCAATACCTGTTTTTGAAAACCAAAGCGGAAAATGTGGCAAAACCGAAGGCATTGGCAGCGTGGCTGGACGTAAACCCATATTTTCCTCCACCCTTGTATCCGGCTACCATATCCACCAGATTCATGAAATCGGGGTGGCGGGTAGGACGAAAACGATGGAAAAACGGTTTGCAAAATCCTGAAGAAATCTGGTCGCAAACCAAGATCAGCAATGTGATCGCCAAGACCATCCATACGATTTCTTTCCATTGTTTTCTATAAAAGAAGGCAAAAAGGCAACAGCAATAGAAAGGAATCCATATCCATTTAAGAGAATATAAATAAAAAAAGCGATCTAAAACGGGTGAATCGCTTCCATTTAAAAAGAAAAACAAGTCACGTTCCCAATGTAATTCTTGTTCAAGCATGGCACAAAGATAATACATTTTGAAAAAAAGAAATTATTTTTTCAACAAATTCTTAATTATTGCGATTTTCCTTTTATATTTGCAGTGTGAATTGATAAGTTCATTATTAACAACTTTATTAACATGTAATTTTTATATCATGACAAAAGAAAAAAAGAGTGGCAATTTGGTTGCTATCATCATGATGATTTTCCTTTTCGGGATGATCTCATTTGTAACAAATCTTGCTTCGCCAATGGGCGATGTTTTAAAAAACCAGTTTACTGTAGCCAACTGGGTAGGTGCGCTTGGAGTGTTTGCCAACTTTATCGCTTATGCGGTAATGGGTATTCCCGCCGGCATTATGCTGCAAAATTTAGGCTACAAAAAAACAGCCTTGATAGCTATTGCAGTAGGTTTTGCCGGTGTAGGTATCCAAACCTTATCGGGGTTGATTCCAACCGACACAGCCATGATCGTTTATCTGCTGGGGGCTTTCATAGCAGGTTTTTCCATGTGTTTGTTGAATACCGTGGTCAATCCGATGCTGAACACGCTTGGTGGCGGTGGCAACAGCGGCAATCAACTGATACAGATTGGCGGCACGTTTAACTCCCTTTGCGGAACCGCCGTTATTGTGCTTACAGGTATTTTGTTGCCTAATATTAAAGAAGCAAAAATAGAGCAAGTACAGCCTTTGATGTTTAGCGCCCTTGCTATTTTTGCATTGGCATTTATTGTCATTGCTATCGCTTCCATTCCTGAAAAGGAAAAAAAGGCAAGCGCTGCAGTTGTAACAGCCAAATCGCCATACAGCCCGCTTTCGTTCCGTCATTTTATTTTGGGTGCAATCGCCATATTTGTCTATGTAGGTATCGAAGTAGGTATTCCCAATGTTTTGCAGAAATGGTTGCAGAATGCCGATCTCGACATTCTGAACGTAAAAATAAACGGAGGAAATGCTGAAGCGATAGCCGCCTCGGTAGCAGGAACATATTGGTTTCTGATGTTGGTAGGCCGTTTGATAGGCGCTTCAATTGCGAGTAAAGTTTCGGCAAAAGCCATGTTAACGGTCGTATCGGCCTTGGGTTTAGTGTTTGTGTTGGGTGCCATGTTTGGACCGGAAACGAATGTAAACCTTCCGGTATTTAAAAATGATTCCGGCGCCTTGTTTGGCTTGGCAAACGTGCCTCTGAGTGCAGCCTTACTTGTAGTTTGTGGATTATGTACTTCTATCATGTGGGGAGGTATTTTCAATCTCGCAGTAGAAGGGCTTGGTAAATATACCGAAAAGGCTTCCGGTTTCTTCATGGTGCTGGTTTGCGGCGGCGGTATCCTGCCTTTGCTGCAAAACGGCATCATTGACCTTACCGGCGGAACAGGTTATTTGACAAGCTACTGGGTCATCATTGTCGGTTTGGCTTATTTGCTGTATTACGCTTTAATCGGCTCCAAGAATGTAAATAAAAACATTCCGGTTGAATAATTTGTTTTCATTGTTTATACTTAAACGGACACTAATCCGGCAATACCGGATTCTTGTCCGTTTTACTTACACGAATCGGTGAATTTAACATAATTCAAGAGCTATTTAACAGTTGGGCCGGTTTGTTAATTTGTTTTATTTTTTAACATAAATCTTTTGTGTTTTTTTGAGAAAATGTTAAACAAAAAAAAATTTACTTTGTTTCATTATTGACAATGCTTTTGTAAAAATGAGAAAATCAACAATTTGGTTATTAACAGGGGTTTTAATATTTGCCTTTATTGGTTTGCTGTCATTGCAAATCAATTATATCCGCATTATATTACAAACGCAGGAAGACCAATTTGAAGATGCCGTGAAAAGAAGTTTGTTTCAGGTTTCGCGCGACTTGGAATTAGACGAAACCCAACAATTGCTGACCGACCGTATTTATTCTGTGCGGAAGCAAAATCGCAGTGCTATCCCTTCTTCCAATGGGCAGGGGATAACAAAACAACAAAGTTCGCCGGTAAATGTCATACCGTCAAGTTTTGGGAAAAACGATTTGCAGACGGCTTCAAAAGCCATACAGGATATACAGGAAAGCTATCTGTATCAACAAAATATATTGGAAGATGTAATTCGGATGGCAATGAAGGGGAGCAATCGTCCCCTGGAGGAACGAATTGATTTCGGTAAATTGGAGTCGTATGTTCAGCAGGAATTGGTCAATAACAATTTGGCATTGCCTTTTGCCTGTACAGTCTTGGATAACAATAAAAAGGTGATTTATACCGGTTCGGATTATCATACGGAAAATTTGGAAGTGTATTCTCAAATTTTGTTTCCAAAAGACCCTGCCAATAAGCTATATACGCTTCAGGTGGTGTTCCCGACACAAAAGAAATACGTTTTCGAATCAATTGGATTTATTCTTCCGTCAATTGTTTTTACCATTGTACTGTTGATTATTTTTGTATATACGATTTACATTGTTTTCAAACAAAGGCATTTGTCTGAAATAAAAAACGATTTTATCAATAATATGACCCATGAGTTGAAAACACCGGTGGCAGGGATTTCGTTAGCTGCTCAAACTTTAAATGATGCGGATGTGAATAATTCGCCCCATTTAATGGAGCATGCTAAAAAAGTTATTCAGGACGAAAGTACCCGTTTGGGATTTCTGGTCGAAAAAGTATTGCAAATGTCTTTGTTTGAAGACCGTGCAGTTTCATTCAAGATGACTAAACTGGATGCCAACGATTTGATTTCCAGTGTCGCATCCACCTTTGTTTTGCGCGTGGAAAATGCCGGCGGAATACTTGATATTGATTTACAAGCTTTGGATTCCACCATTGTGGTGGATAAGATGCACTTTACCAATGTCTTGTTCAATTTGATGGAAAATGCGGTCAAATACCGTCGTCCCGATGTGCCTCTGATGTTGATGGCGCGGACGATGAATGTCGGCAATAAAGTTCAGATTGTGATTGAAGATAATGGCATTGGTATTAAAAAGGAAAGCCTCAAAAAGATTTTCGACCGTTTTTACCGTGTTCCAACGGGTAATCGCCACAATATCAAAGGCTTTGGGCTGGGATTGGCATACGTAAAACAAATTATTACTGATTTTGACGGCTTTATTAAAGTTGAAAGCGAATTGGGAGAAGGTACAAAATTTATCATAACATTACCATTTGTAGAAAATTAACATTAATATAAATATAAAATAGTATGGAAGAAAAAGTGAGAGTCTTCATGTGCGAAGACGATGAAAATTTAGGAATGTTGTTGGGAGAATACTTGCAAGCTAAAGGTTTTGCAGTAGATTTGTTTCCGGACGGAGAAGCTGGGTCCAAAAATTTCTCGAAAGAGAAGTATGATTTGTGCCTGTTGGATGTGATGATGCCTCAAAAAGACGGATTCACTTTGGCTCAGGAAATCCGAACGATAAACGCCGAAATTCCAATCATTTTCTTGACGGCAAAAACCATGAAAGAAGATGTTGTAGAAGGTTTTAAAATCGGTGCGGACGATTATCTGACCAAGCCGTTCAGCATGGAAGAGTTGCTGTTGCGTATCGAAGCCATTCTTCGCCGCGTAAACGGCAAGAAACCGGCAAAGGACGTGCCTTATCAAATCGGGAAATTCGTGTTTGACGTGCAGAAACAAACTTTAACGAAGGGCGAAACGGTGGTAAAATTGACAACCAAAGAAAGCGAATTGTTGAATTTGTTGTGCGAAAATGTCAATCAGGTTTTGGAACGCAATTATGCCTTGAAAAAGATTTGGGGTGTGGTTGATTATTTCAATGCAAGAAGTATGGACGTGTATATCACTAAATTACGGAAATTATTGAAAGAAGATCCCGATTTGGAAATCATGAATATCCACGGAAAAGGGTATAAATTGATTGCGCCACTTTTGGCTAAATAAGTTGTTTTTATGCTTTTGGGCATGAAAAATGGATTTTTTGTTTTATTATTTCTATCCATTGCTCCAAGTTTGAAATCTCAGACGTATGAGCAATGGATAGATTCTTCTTATCGTTATGTCGAGGCAAACCGCTTGGATTCGGCCGAGTGGGCTTTGAAAAACGCCATGAAAAATTCACCGGACAATCCGATGAATGCCTATCTCTTTCATAATTTGGGAACCATTCAGCGGCGGCAAAATCATCACGAGGAAGCCCTTCAATCCTATTCTTTGGCCTTGCGCCGTTATCCGAAAAACAGTGTCTTTTTAAGCGACCGCGCTTCATTGTTTGCGGAAATGAATCACTTTCAGAATGCACTTTTGGATTACAATACTTTATTGGAAGAGGCGCCCGATCATGAGGAAGCGCTCTACCAAAGAGGTTTGCTCTATCTGGAGATGAAAGATTTTGAACGTTCGGAACAGGATTTCGGTAAAATGATGGAACTGAATCCGCAAAGCTTGTTTGCCCGCTTGGGCTTTGCTTCACTCTATAAAATTGAAGGCCGTTATCCGGATGCCGAAAAGATTTACAACTATTTGGAAGAAAAAGAACCCCAACAATCTGCCGTTTTTGCGGGACGTGCCGAATTGTTTTTGTTAATCAACAAAGGCAACAAGGCTTTGAATGATATTAATCATGCCATTCGCTTATCCGATCCGACGGAGAATCCTTATTTTTACATTATTCGAAGTCGCGCCAAACTACTGCTGCGTGAAAAGATTGCAGCGGCGGAAGATATTAAAAAAGCGATTGCCTTAGGATATGATGCGACGGTAGCAGAAGAACTTCTCAAATTAACGTATTAATTATTTATTCTGCCGCCGCGATAAATTCTTATTCTTCTTAAAAAGAATATCTTTCGATTCTGTCAATTTATGCTGTTCTTCGTCCAATACGATATTGCCTTTGGAAAGTTGTTCCAAATCATCAAAAATCTTGCGGTCGTCCACCACTTCCTTGTTCCAAGTCAGGAAAGACTTTTTCATGTGATTGGCCAGCAACCCGATTAAATATTCTTTTTGTTCGCCGTCTTCGTAGTTTACGGCTTTGCGAATCATCTTTTCGAGGCTTTTGCCGTAATGTTTATAAACAATTTTGCCTTGCGGATAAGGCAATTTTGCCGGTTTGATATATAAGTTTTCTTTTTTTACTACTTCGTAGGGATAATCAATGTCCAGCGAGAAATCGGCCATAATGGCCAAATGGTCCCACAAAATATGTTTGAAATCATTTACATCGCGCAAATGGGGAAACATATTTCCCATGATATTAATAATGGCATTGGCACAGCGGGAACGTTCTTCGCGGTCGGCAATCGTCACGCAAAAGTCCACCATGTGTTGGATGTTCCGTCCGTATTCAGGCAGGGTTAAACGTTTTTCCTGCGTGTTGTATTTCATCTCTGTAATCATCAATTTCTAAATTTTATATTCGGCAAAGGTAGTAATTTAATTTGAATTTACCTTCTTCTTCACCTCTTTAAGCTTCTTCTCCAACTTCTTGATTTCTTCTTCCTGATTGAGAATCGTTATCAGTAAAGCATTTAGCTCCTCGTTCTCAACCCCTTCGGGGAATTGCCCATGTACGCGGTCGATAAAGTCACTCAATACATTCATGTAGTTGTTGAAAGCATCATAGGCATTTTCGTAGGGACTGTAAACACTGGGGCCGGGGAAAAGTTTGGTACTCATAAAATTGAAATGGTCGCTCGCCTGCAAGGAATTCCAATCCTGCAAGATGCGGCGGTCGCTGACCAAATGCACTTTTTCGGCAATGTCGTATAATTTTTGCACGGCTTCTTTTTGCAACACATTTCCCATCCATGGGCTGATGTCTTTTTCTTCTCCCGCCCACGAGCAAGGGTAGGGAACCGCTAATTCGCCCACCGATTTCATGGTTTTTACAACCTCGGTCGGGGTGGAGAAACGGATGCCTTTGGCCAAAGCAAACCGGGGAATGGCTTTGAAAAAATCAAAAATACCTGTCGATGCCGATTGCAGACTGCCCAATACATCGTAGTTCATGAAAATATTAATCAATTGCTCCGATTCGGGAGTAGAAGCAATCCAATTCACTAATTTATCGGCCACTAACGGATATTCGCTCCAGTCGTAATTGGAGAAACGGAAGGAAATATCATCGCTGAATTTCATGTTGCGCGTGAGCAATTTCAGTTTGGGAGCGGAAGCCGAGGCGTAGAGATAATTGGGACTTTTCCAACCCAGAACATGTTTAGCTCCTTCGGTCAGCATGGCTTTGAAGCCCATGGCGGCCACTTGCAGGGCGATGTCGTCGTCGTAAATCAATTC
>JAITXK010000114.1 GCA_031284765.1 Candidatus Symbiothrix sp. | reverse complement strand
TCCATCCATCCGGCACCTTCGTTGAAAATACTGCGCATGCCATCGGTCAAGGCTGTCAGCGGCAGGAGTTTGATAAGGCCAATACTCCATTCGGGGAAATTATGATAACTGAAGAAAATGCCAGAAAGTATCATCATCGGCATCTGCACTGCATTGATCCAACCGCTACCGACTTCGGTTTTGGAGGTGCGGCACGATACCAGTACGGCAATTCCGGTAAAAGCGATATTGCCTGCTAAAAACAGTACGAACAGCGCACCGAGGTTTCCCTGTATCTGAATATCGAACAAGAGCCACACGAAAAAGAAAATAATGCCTGCCTCAATCAGATTCATGAACGTGCGAATAAACATCATGGATGCGATAAAATGCGTTTTATTCATCGGCGTCGCCACCATGCGGCGGAGCAGTTTTTGCGACCGGCGTTCAATCAAGGTATAGCTGATGCCCCACATAATGGAACTCATCACGCCCATGGCAATCAATCCGGGCACGAGAAAGTCGATGTAGCGGACGCCTTTCAAGGTCAGGGGCGCAATTTCGGCTTTGCTTGCTTGAGGTTGGGGTGATTGTATCAAAGCTGACAAGCGCATGTAGGCCAATTGCGCCTGCGAATTGTGCGGGTCGAAATGGTATTGCAACACGCCTGCCGAATCGCTCAAAATCACATCGGCTTCGCCGCGTTTCAAGGATACGATGGCGGGATTCCAGTCGTTGCGTTCGAAAATAAATTCGGTGTTGCCCAGCGTCTCGTCGGGAATTTTCCAGATTTGCACCGGTTTGCCTTTCGCATTTTCTTTCACCGTATGGATGGTTAATAGTGAATCTAAACTTGCAGTATGGGTTTCTGCGATAATAATATGAAATTTCGATTCGGCTTTTTGCGTAAAAGCCATGCCCAATCCGATGGAAATCAATACAGGGAAAACGATGCCCCAAAACAGGACTTCCGGTTCGCGAATTGTTTCCAAAAGATAGGAGAGCGTCAGTTGGTACAGTGGTTTGCGCTTAAAGGATTTCATTTTTTGCATTTAATGTTTTGCCGGTAAGATTGATAAACAGTTCGTCCAAATTGCGGGAGTTTTCGTCCAGTAAATCAGCTAATCGTCCTTCTTTCAGCGTTTTTCCTTCATCAATGATGATGATGTAGTCGCAGAGCGATTCGGCTTCTTCCATGTAATGGGTGGTTAGGATGAGTGTGGTTTCTCCCTGGTCTTTCAGTGTTTTGAGGATATTCCATAAATCGAGGCGGGAGTGCGGGTCTAATCCGGTGGTGGGTTCGTCCAGAAACAGAATTTGCGGACGGTTCAGGATGGCGGTTGCCAATGCTAATCGTTGGCGTTGTCCACCCGAAAGAGTGCCCACCATGGCTTTCGATTTGCTTTCCAAGCCGGTCAGGGCGATGACTTCATTCACGCGCACATCCTCTAAATCGAAGAAACTGGCAAAGAGCCGTAAGGTTTCGCGAATGCTTAGTTTTTCGGAGAAACGGGTTTCCTGCAATGATAATCCAATGATTTTGCGCAAGTCTTTTTCGTGTTTCTGCCAGTTCATGCCTTGCAACAGAATTTCTCCCTGATCGGGTTTTTTCAGGCCTTCCATCATTTCCACCGTTGTGGTTTTGCCTGCGCCGTTTGGACCTAATAAAGCGGTGAATTGTCCCGCGGGAATAGCCAGCGAGATACCTTGAACTGCCTTTACGTTTTTGAATGACTTGTGGACATTGTTTACTTCTATTTGAAACATTTTTTTTCGGTCAATATAATGTGTTTGTTTGGTGGATGATTTTTGCAATCTCTTCCCTGTAAGTTGGCGGCCAAATTACCTCCACATTCGGACAATGAGACAGCAATTCCTGTGTAAAATCATAAGTGGGAGAAATCATATAGCTGAAAATAGAATATTGTCCAGCTGTTTCGATTTCTTCCTGGGAAGAATGCAGAGGCAAGCCTCTAAAATAGTTCCTTGTCTGATCCCAAACTTTTACTTTAATCATTTCGGGATCAATTTGTTCATCAATTACCATGCCAAAACTGTCTTTAAACAATTGATTGATATCAAATTTTTTCTGAATTCTGAATTTGGTATCCATAATTTCCAAGGATTGTATGCGGTCTAAAGCATAAATGCGGATTTTATTGAGGTAGGGATCCCGGGCAATGGCGTACCAGCGTTTTTTGAATATTTTTACGCAATAAGGTTCTATTTCAAACGTGTCGGCATAGACACGTTGAAAACTTTGGTAGGTAATTTTAATACGGCGATCGTCTCTCATTGCTTCGATGATGGGATTTAGAAAACGTTGTCCCATAGGCAAAAATTCCCATATAATCCGTTGCTTCAATTTGGGACTTTCATTGATTTGATTGTTGACGGAAAAAAGATTGAACAGCCACGAATGCAGGCTTCCTTGTTCAATCTCTTTCTGATTTTCGATGTAATAGCTATAATTACTTCTTTTATTACAAACAATTTTAATATCAAATAGTTCTAAAATTGCATCTTTGTGATTGTGAAAAGTACGTATGGGAATTTCTTCCCTACCGCTCATCGGATTCTTGAGCCATTTTTCATTAATTTCTTCGAAACTAATACTCCCAGCACGATAAACAGTATCAACAAGCCAAATATAGCGATTCAATAGGTCTTTTGCCATGTATTTTATAGTTGAAAAAAGTCTGACAAAAGTAGTAATTTTATGCCAAAATATGGCACGTATCCTAAAAAAATGGCATTTTCCGATGAATTTTTTTATAATTAATGGTTTTGGAGTTGTTTTTTTTATATCATTTTCAAGAATTCATCTTCATTGATTATTTGAACGCCTAATTTTTCCGCTTTTTCCAATTTGGCCGGTCCCATGTTTTCGCCTGCTAAAATATAATTCGTTTTCGCCGAAACCGTGGCGGTGTTTTTGCCACCGTGTTGTTCAATCAGTTCCTTATATTCATCACGGGAATGGTGCGAAAATATTCCACTGATGACAAACGTTTTGCCTTCCAGATGATTTGTTTTTTCCGCCAAGATTTCTTTGTCCAAGGCGAATTGCAGTTCGAAAGAGCGTAGCTGTTCGAGTTGTTTCCGGTTTTCGGCGTCGGCAAAATAGTCCAATACACTGCCGGCAATACGGTCGCCGATGTCGCCCACATCAATCAGTTCCTCGTGCGAGGCAGCCATCAATTGGTCAATGGTCGGAAAGGCTCTTGCCAGGCGTTTGGCCACCGTTTCGCCGACAAAGCGAATGCCTAAAGCATACAGCACGCGAGGGTAAGGTACATTTTTTGATTCCGCTATGCTGTCGACAAAATTTTGCGCGCTTTTTTCGCCCCAGCGTTCCAACCCGAAAATATCCTGCACGTTGATTTTGTATAAATCGGCAGCGTTGCGGATGAGGCCGGCGTTGAAGAACGCTTCTACCGTTCCTTCTCCTGCATTGATATTCATAGCTTTCCGGCTGACGAAATGTTCAATTCTGCCTTTTATTTGCGGTTCGCAACCCGTAGTATTGGGACAATAATACGCGGCTTCATCGGCTTCGCGCACCAAAGGCGTTCCGCAGGCAGGACATTTTTGAATGAATTGGACTTTATCGCCAATCATAAACCGCGCTTCGGTATTCACACCCGTTATTTTCGGAATAATTTCACCTCCTTTTTCCACGAGACATAAATCGCCGATGTGCAAATCCAAGGCACTGATAATGTCGGCATTGTGTAGCGAAGCCCGTTTGACAATCGTTCCCGACAAAAGCACAGGCTCTAAATTGGCAACCGGCGTAACAGTTCCGGTGCGTCCCACTTGAAAATCAACCGAGTTGAGGCGCGTTTCGGCCTGTTCGGCCTGAAATTTATAGGCAATAGCCCAGCGGGGCGATTTGGCCGTCCATCCCAAGTTCAATTGTTGTTTAATCGAATTGACTTTCAATACAATACCATCGGTAGCTACCGGCAGATTTTTCCGTTCGGTATTCCAATAATGGATAAAATCAAACACTTCTTCCAGTGTGGCGCATTTTTTGGTTGCATCCGAAATTTTGAATCCCCATTGGCGGGCGGCCTGCAGATTGTTGTAGTGCGTGTCGCAAGGCAAGTCTTCCCCCAGCAGATAATATAAAAATGAATCCAGTTTGCGTTGTGCCACCACTTGTGCATTGAGCGTTTTCAATGAGCCTGCCGCTGCATTGCGCGGGTTGGCAAAAGGCGCCTCGCCCGATTCTTCGCGTTCTTCATTCAATGTATTGAAAGCAGTCCAGGGCAACAGGATTTCGCCCCGGATTTCAAATGAAGCGGGATAACCGGTTCCATGTAAACGTAATGGAATACTTTTGATGGTGCGAACATTGGTGGTTACATCATCGCCACGCACGCCATCGCCGCGGGTAATGGCGCGTGTCAATACCCCGTTTTCGTAGAGGAGCGAAATGGAAGTTCCATCGTATTTTAATTCGCATACAATTTCAAAATCTTCATTCAGCGCCTTTTGCGTGCGGTTGTAGAACTCCTGCACTTCTCCTTCGGAATAGGTGTTGGCGAGCGAAAGCATGGGATAGCGGTGTTCCACCGGAACGAAATTGTTGTTCAAATCGCTTCCTACACGTTGCGTCGGCGAATTTGCATCGAAATATTCCGGATGTTCGGCTTCTAATTTTTCTAATTCCTTTACTTTCAGGTCAAATTCGAGGTCGCTGATAAGCGGTTGTGCAAGCACATAATATTGATAATTCCATTGTTCAATATTTTTCCGCAAGGTGTCAATTGTTTGTTTTACCGGTTCCATTGAAAAGTTTCTATAAAGAGGTGAATGTCGTTGTTAATATATTCCAATACGGGGGCGATTGAATCTTGATTCGGCGTGTGGTCGAAATACAAGGCGCCTCGAAAAAAATAATGCATGCTGTCGGTTAAAATAAATTGTGTCGGCGAAGCGGTATTTCCTTGTATATGAAATACGCGGGCATAAACTTTTTGCTCCTGATTTTCAAATACTTGTTCTTTTATAGCAGTAGGTTTTTTTGCCTGATGATGGACAAAAGCAACACTCTCTTCCATCCAAGAAGCTAAAGTTGTTGTTTTTATGGGAAAAGAACTGCAATAAATTTGCACATTCAAATTCGGGTAAACGATGTTGAAACATTCGCCTTCTTGAGTAGCTTGAGCAGGGATAATCATTGTTTGGCTGGAAATTTCAGCTTTGCAGTATTGAAATTCATGCAAGGAATAATGGGGTTCAGTCAAGTCAATACGGAAATAACCGGATGGCTTGGGGGAATAATCCGCGCAAGCAGTACACCATAGACCTGTTAGAGCTACAATCACGAATGGTTTCATCTTACTTTTTCAACACGGGCTTAGCTTTATCCGGCATGTCCCAATCAATATGCTATGAGCACAAAGGTACGATTTTTTTGTTCAAGAACAAATGGCAGACTGATTCTGAAATATAAACAAGTTGTGCATAAAATCAGGAACGACTTGCAGAAAATACAAAAAATCAATTACCTTTGCAAAAAAATTGCTTAATTGTTTATAATGTTTATAAAAAAACAACAGAAAAGAGAATTAATAATCATGTTTGGATTGTACCTTGTGTTGGGCATACTTATTCAGATTTACTATCCATATCCTTTTGTCTATCCTGATTCAGGCGCTTATTTGCTGTCTGCTGCCGAAGAAGTCGTAAACGCATGGAGACCCATGGGCTATAGCTATTATATCCGGTTTGTACATGCTTTTTCTCCGTCATTAACGGTTTTGTATTGGGTTTCTTATGGATTAAATGCTATTGCTTGTATCCTGTTTCTCTTTTCGGTGAAATATCTGTTTAAGATCACTTCCAAAATTCTGTTTTATACCTTTGCCGGTTTTATGATATTCAGCCCCTCACT